>JAFAYS010000335.1 GCA_019240175.1 Chloroflexota bacterium
GGTCTGGTGCCCATAAACGCCGGCGCGATCAGTGTCCAGAGCGTGTCGGTCAGCGATAGATACACGAAAAGCACGTAGCGCGTCAGCCACAGCGCGGTCGTGGGCACCATCAGCAGCGCCACCGCCATCACCAGCAGCACGCGCCGCGTGCGCACGCCAAGCTGTGACATCGCAAAGCCGGCCCACGACGCGACGACCAGCGTGATCGGCACCGCCACCAGCACCACGACGATCGAGTTGAGGATGTACTGGCCCAGCGGCACAAGCGTAAAAATCCGCTGGTAGTTCGTCCAGACCGGCGCGAGCGGCAGCCACTCGATCGCGGGCGAGGGCGGCAGTCCAGGCCGGCGCAGCGACGTGACGAATACCAGCCAGAGCGGCAGCACAAACAACGCCGACGCCGCAATCATCGCGACCTGCCGCAGCACAGCGCCGATCGTCAAGCTTTGGATTTTTATATTGCGTGTTGTCAGGCCCTCATCCTCGCCCTTCGGGCAAACAAAGGAACAAGCAAACAAAAGAACAAAAGCACAAACGATCAGGCTCCTTTTTGTTCCCTTATTCCTTCGTTCATTTGTTCATTTGTTCTTAGTAGTCCTCGTCATAGCCCCAGCCGCCGACAACAAAATAGATCAGCAGCACGAGCAGGCCAAGGCCGAGGAAAAACACCAGCATCATCGCCGCGCCGCTGCCCATGCGAAAGCGCTCGAAGGCCTCGTCGAAGATCAGCAGCGGCATAAACAGCGTCGAAAAGTACGGCCCGCCGTCGGTCATCAGGTAGGCCGGCGTAAACGTGCTCTGGGCGCTCAGCGTAATATCGCGGATGGTGAGCAGCAGCAGCCAGGGAGCCAGCATCGGCAGCGTGATGCGCCAGAACATCTGCCAGCGGCTACCACCGTCGAGCGCGGCGCTGGCGTAGTAGTCCTCGGGAATATCGCGCAGCCCGGTCAGCAGCACCACAAAGCCCTCGCCGATTTGAAACAGCGACATGATCACGATCGCCAGCTTGGCCGTATTGGTCTGCACCAGCCAGGCGGGCGCGGGCAGGCCGAGCGAGCTCAGGATCATATTCAGCGGGCCATACACAGGATTGAAGATCCAGATCCAGATCAGCGCATACGCGACATCGGGAATGATCGTCGGCAGATAGATCGCCGCCCGATACGCGCCGCTGGCCCGCGATCGTTGGTTGAGCAGCAGCGCCAGACTGAGCGCGCCAAGCATCCGCAGCGGCACGGCCAGCACCACAAAGTAGACCGAGTTTTGAATCGCCGTCCACACCAGCGGATTCGCGAATAATTCGCGAAAATTCTCCAGGCCGATCCAGACCGGCGATGAAAGCCCGTCGTAGCGCGTGAAGGCCAGCACAAAGGTCAACAGCGCCGGCAGCGCAATCAGCACAGTCGTGCCCAGAACATAGGGCAGCAGCAAACCATGCAGCGCGCGCTGGTAGCCCTGCTGCGCACGACGCGCAGAGCCGGCGGGCGAGGCCGCAAGAGCTGGATGCATGGCCACAGGTCTTGAAATCGGTCTATGATCCAACGAGTGCTCTCTTGAAACTGGACTTTGGAGGATAAACAGCGTGCATCGGCATAGCGATATGCCACAGTATACCAATCATTGACCATTTTGGACACTACGCAACATTGGAACTAGGATTCAGCGCCTTAATCGACATATCTTCTCAAAAAATACTCACATCGAGCGCTGATTGTATGCTATCATAGGTAGCAGCGCCGTTTGATTGTGATACACTCTATATCGAATCCACACACTAAAAACTACGATCACGTCGTGATCATCCACTCAAAATATACATCGTATCAACAATCGGGTTGACAGATAGTTTACGGTAGGTATAATCAGACCACCTTAGCGCTCTAGAGTACCCGTGTAGCTCTAGATTGCGAGGCTTCTCGCAACATCACCACCAGCCCGGGCCTGAAATTTCGCCAGCTTGCGCCATTGGCTGCCCTGCTTCACCCGCGGCGATGTTGTCCACGGCGCGACACCACGTTTGGTCAACCCTTCTACTTGCCTGTTTTTAGGTTTTTTCATGCTGGTTCAAAACATAGTTGGGAGGAATGTACATGTCCGCCTCACCTAAACGGTTCGCTCTGTTCCGCATTCTGATCGCCATTGCGCTGATCGCAGGCGTCGCAGGCGTGGCCTTCTCGTTCGAGCCCGTGCGCGAGATGATCGCGCTTGAAGGCGAGACCGGCGAAGAAGAAGGACCAGTTGCTCTGTCTAAGCATCTGGAAAAGATCCGCGAGGCCGTTCCCGGCAACGGCGGCGAGTCCACGGAAGGACCCGGCTTTGCTGCGGACTATGCGTTCTTCCAGCGCGCCTATCCCGACACCTCGATCCCGCTCACGCGGATCGAGAAAGCGCGCGGTGATTTCAACAAGAAGAAGATCAAGGGCAACCCCGGCCAGGCCAAGAAAGGCGTCTGGCAGCCGGTCGGCCCGAGCATCGCGCGCTACCAGAAGACCGAGCTGCGCACCTCGTACGTGCCGAACGAGTACATTGCCGGCGGACGCACCACGGCGCTGGCGATCTCGCCCAAGTGCTCGCTGAGCGGCTGCCGGCTGTGGATCGCTGCTGCCGGCGGCGGTATCTGGCGCACCGAGAACGCGCTGGATGCCAAGCCCAAATGGAAGTATCTGACCGGCGACTACGACATCAACGCGGTCGGCTCGATCGAGATTGATCCGAACGATCCGTCCGGCAACACGCTGTGGGTCGGCACCGGCGAGAGCAACGCCTGCGCCAGCGGCTGTGTGGCGGGCGTCGGCCTGTATCGCTCCAAGAACGGCGGCAACACCTGGGAAGGCCCGATCGGCGCGGCTGAGTTCTCGGGCAAGGGCGTTGGCTCGATCGCGATCAAGAAGGGCGATCCCAACACGATCTACGCGGCCTCGACCACCGCGCTGCGTGGCGCATCGTCGGTCTGCTGTGGCGGCATAACGCGTCCGGTGCCTGGCGCGGCCAAGTGGGGCCTGTACAAGTCGACCGACGGCGGCAAGACCTGGAGCTTCATCCATAACGGCTCGGTCAATGCTGCTGCGTGCACCGGCGACAACACCGAGTACAACAACGGCACGGTCTGCTCGCCGCGTGGCCCACGTCGCGTCGCGCTCGATCCGTCCGATCCCAACACGGTTTACGCGGCCTCGTTCGGTCGTGGCGTTTGGCGCTCCAACGACGCCGGCGCAACCTGGGCCCAGATCAAAGCCCCGCTCAACACAATCGCGACCGATCGCGCCGAGTTCGCCGTGACCAAGCTGCCCAACGGCAAGACCCGCATGTATGTCGGCGACGGCGCGTCGGGCGCTCCTGCCGCCAGCTTCTTCCGCAGCGATGATGTCGCGACGGGCACGCCGGTCTTCCAGGATCTGACGACCTACGCCAACACCGGCTACTGCGGCGGCCAGTGCTGGTACGACAACTATGTCTACACGCCGGCGGGCTATCCCGACGTGGTCTATCTCAGCGGCTCGCACGCCTATGGCGAAGCCCGCTCGAATGGTCGCGCGGTGATCCTCTCGACCGACGCCGGCGCGAGCTTCACCGACATGACCGAGGACGCGACCGACGAGATTCAGCCGAACGGCCTGCACCCGGATCATCACGCGCTGGTGACCCAGCCGGGCAATCCGAACGTTTTCTTCGACGCCAGCGACGGTGGTATCGTGCGATCCAG
>JAFAYS010000395.1 GCA_019240175.1 Chloroflexota bacterium
CAGCCGGATCAGCTAGCCTACGTGATCTACACCTCGGGCTCGACCGGCACGCCCAAAGGTGTGCTGCTGACCCATTGCTCGCTGGTTAACTACATCTATGCCGCGCGCGAGCGCTATACCATTACCAGCGCCGATCGCGTGCTACAGTTCGCCTCGATCAGCTTCGACGCCAGCGCCGAGGAGATTTATAGCGCGCTGAGCTGCGGCGCGACGCTGGTGCTGCGCACCGACGAGATGCTGGCCAGTCCCGACACATTTTTGCGCCAGTGTGAACGCTGGCAGATCAGCGTGCTCAGCCTCCCGACCGCCTTCTGGCATCTGCTGGTCGACGAGGTTGTGGCTGGGGCGGCGGCGATGCCGGATTGTGTGCGAATAACGATTATCGGCGGTGAGCGCGCTAATCTAGAGCGTGTGATCGCCTGGCAGCAGCGGGTTGGCACATCGACCACGCTGATGAACAGCTACGGCCCCACCGAATCGACGATCGTAGCGACCGCCTACGAGGTGCCGCCGGTGCTCGCGGCAACGCTGCCCGGCGTTCCGATCGGGCAGCCGCTGGCGAACCTCAGCGCCTATATTCTGGATGCCCAGCTGCAACCTGTGCCGATCGGCGGAACCGGTGAGCTGTATCTCGGCGGCGCTGGTCTGGCGCGCGGCTATCTCAACCAGCCCGCGCTGACTGCCGAGAAATTCGTACCTGATCCGTTCAGCGGCCCAGAGGGCACCCCTCCTGGATCGCGACTCTACAAAACCGGCGATCTGGCGCGCTACCGTGGAGACGGGCAGATCGATTTCGTGGGCCGCAGCGACCACCAGATCAAGCTGCGTGGCTTCCGCGTGGAGCTAGGCGAGATCGAGACAGCGCTACGGCAGCATCCTGGCGTGCGCGAGGCGATCGTCGAGGTCATCGAGCAACGTGGCGATAAACAGATTGTGGCGTATGTGGTGGGAGAGAACCTAGATTGGAGAACCCAGAACTTAGAGGATGAGAGCGAAGCTGGTTCTAGGTTCTTAGTTCTAGGCTCTTCAGACCTGCGCACCTTCCTTCAGGGGCGGCTGCCGGTCTACATGCTGCCGTCGGCGATCGTGATGCTGGACGCGCTCCCGCTCACCGCTAGCGGCAAGATCAATCGCAAAGCGCTGCCGCTGCCAGACATCAGCCGCGCGGATCAAGGACAGATCTTTGTCGGGCCGCGCACGCCGACCGAGGAACTGATCGCCAGCGTGTGGGAAACGATCTTAGGCGTCAGCCCGATCGGCATCTACGACAACTTCTTCACACTTGGCGGCCACTCGCTGCTGGCCACCCAGGCGATCACGCGCCTCCGCCACATTTTGGGTCTGGATCTACCGCTGCGGCTGCTCTTCGAAGCCCCGACCATTGCTGCCTTTGCCGCGCAACTGACTGCCCAGCATACCGATCACAGTCTGCCCCTGCTGCCAGTCATGGGCGATGGTCGACCACTGTCGTTTGCGCAGCAGCGGTTGTGGTTCCTGGATCAGCTGCAGCCCGGCAGCGCCGCCTACCACCTGCCGACCGTCGTCCGCCTCACGGGCGCACTTGACGTTGCCGCGCTCCAACAGAGCCTGAACACGCTGGTCGCCCGCCACGAGTCCTTGCGCACCGTCTTCGCCCAGCACGATGGCCAGCCGATCCAACACGTGCTGCCGGCTGCGCCGGTGCCGCTGCCCATCCTCGACGTCCCCGACCCCAGCGACCACGCGGCGCTCGTCCAGCTCGTGCGAGACCAGGTCCAGCCACCCTTCGATCTCGAACGTGGGCCGCTGCTGCGCGCAACCCTGCTGCGCCTCTCACCTGATGCGCACGTGCTCGTGCTCACCCTGCATCATATTGTCTCGGATGGCTGGTCACAGAGCGTGCTGCTGCGCGAACTCACTACCCTGTATCGCGGCGGCGTCCTGGGTGAACCCATCGCGCTGCCCGCGCTCCCGATCCAGTACGCCGACTATAGCGTCTGGCAGCGCCAATGGCTCGCCGGTGACGTGCTCGACCAGCAGCTGAGCTACTGGCGACAGCAGCTCGCCGGCATTCAGCCGCTCGATCTGCCCACCGATCGCCCGCGTCCACCCGTCACCTCCGAACGCGGGGCCGCGGTGGGCTTCCCGATCGCACCCGAGGTCAGCACCGCGCTCGTGCACCTGAGCCAGCAGTTGGGCGCAACGCTCTTCATGACGCTGCTGGCGGCCTGGCAGACGCTGCTCTCCCGCTACAGCGGCCAGACCGACATCGCCGTCGGCACGCCGATCGCCGGACGCGTGCGCCCCGAGCTCGAAGGCGTGGTCGGCTTCTTCGTCAACACGCTCGTGTTACGCAGCGATTTGACTGGCCAGCCGTCCTTCGCTGATCTCGTAGCGCGCGTGCGCACAACCGCGCTGGGGGCGTATGCGCATCAAGACCTGCCGTTTGAGATGCTGGTCGAGGCGGTCCAGCCCGCGCGCGACCTCAGCCGCTCGCCGTTGTTCCAGGTCATGTTTGCGCTGCAAAACACCCCGCGCACCACCATCGACTTGCCCGAGCTGACCCTGGAACCGCTCGGGATGGAACAGCAAACCGCCAAGTTTGATCTCACGCTGTCGGTGACAGAGACGCCCAGCGGCATGTATGCGGCGCTTGAATATCGCACTGAGCTCTTCGACCCGCCGACGATCGCGCGCATGGCCGAGCATTTCCAGACGCTGCTGGCCGCCATCGTCGCCGATCCTCAGCGATCGATCGCTGCGCTGCCGCTGCTGACCGACGCCGAGCACCAGCAGCTCCTCGCCTGGAACCCGATCTCGTCGCTGCCCGTGGACGCGCGCACTGTCCACGTCCACTTCGAGGCGCAGGTCGCGCGCACACCCGACGCGATTGCCGTCAGCAGTGACCAAACCGCGCTGCGCTACCACGCACTGAACGCGCGCGCCAATCAGCTGGCGCGTCATCTGCGGTCGCTGGGCGTCGGGCCGGACACGCGCGTCGGGCTGTCCCTGCCACGCTCCGTCGACCTGATCGTCGCGCTGCTGGCCACGCTCAAAGCCGGCGGCTGCGCCGTGCCGCTCGATCCCGCTTATCCCGCCGAGCGTAGCGCCTTCATGCTGGCCGACAGCCAGGCGTGCGTTGTACTGACCCAGGCCTCACATCGTGAAGCGCTACCGAGCTTCGCCGGCGCGGTCGTGTGCCTGGATCGCGACGGGCCCGTGATCGCCCGGCAGCCCGCGACCAACCCGGACTATCCGGTCAGCCCGCACGATCTGGCCTACGTGATCTACACCTCCGGCTCGACCGGCACGCCCAAAGGCGTCGCCGTGGATCACACCGCGCTGGCCGCCCACGCCGCCACCGTCCAGCAGGTCTATGGGCTGAGCCAAACGGATCGCGTGCTCCAGTTCGCCTCGCCCGCCTTCGATGTCGCCATCGAGCAGATCGTGCCGCCGCTGCTCACGGGTGCCTGCGTCGTGCTGCGCGACGCCGAGCTGACCAGTCCCACTGAGTTCACCGGCTTCATCGAGGACGCAGGACTCACGTTCGTCAACCTGCCGCCGGTCTACTGGCGCGCATGGGTCACGGCCTTCACGCATGAAGGACACGCCGTGCCACCCGCGCTGCGGCTCGTGCTCGTCGGCGGAGATGCCATGCCCGCAGACACCGTCCACCTGTGGCAGACCAGCCCGCTGCGCCGCGTCCGCCTGCTCAACGGCTACGGCCCCACCGAGACCATCATCACCGCCACCACCTTCGAGGTACCGGCCAGCGCCCACGAGACGCCCAACCCGCAGAGCATTCCGATTGGCCGCCCGCTCGCGCACCGCACCGCCTACATCCTTGATCCGCACGGCGCGCTGGTCCCAATCGGCGTCCCCGGCGAGCTGTACCTTGGCGGATCGCTGCTGGCGCGTGGCTATCTCGACCAACCCGTGCTCACCGCTGAGCGCTTCCTGCCCGATCCGTTTTCCGCTCAACCGGGCGCGCGGCTGTACCGCACGGGCGACCGGGCGCGCTACCGGCCCGATGGGCAGATCGAGTTTCTGGGCCGGATCGACCACCAGGTCAAAGTGCGCGGCTATCGCATCGAGCTCGGCGAGATCGAGGCAGCCTTGCGCCGACATGAGGCCGTCCACGATGCCGTGGTGGTGCTGCGTGATGAGCGGCTGGTGGCGTACGTGGTCGAGAACCTAGATTGGAGAACCCAGAACCTAGGAGAGAAAGAGAACCAAGAACAGGAGCCCGTAAGGGCGCTGCTTGCTGCGCCCAGCTTCCCTCCCCCGCCTGCCGCAACCGACGCCGAAGCCGGCGGAGGTTCGGGGCAGGGGGCAGGGGGCGAGGGCCTGATTCCAGAACTTCGCTCCTTCCTCAAAGGGCGGCTGCCTGAATATATGGTGCCAACAGTGATCATGTTGCTCCCAGCCTTGCCTTTGAGCCCGAGCGGCAAGGTCAATCGGGCGGCGCTACCCGTGCCGGAGCTGACACGCGCCGGATCTGAGCAGGAATTTGTCGCGCCGCGCACGCCCACC
>JAFAYS010000469.1 GCA_019240175.1 Chloroflexota bacterium
GCCGTCAACAGCTCTTTGTCAGAGACGACTTCGGTGAAGATCGCGATGCGCGCCGGGCTGAAAAGCTCACGTAAAAGCGCCGAGCAGAAGGTGATAGCATAGATTGCGCCGAGCTTGAACCAATCCGGGTCCGGCAACACAATCACCATGATCAAGCCGCAGAGCAGGAAAAAGTTCAGAATGTCGGTGAGGATCATCGTGCGTCGCCGGTCCCAACGATCGACCAGCGCACCGGCGAACAAGCCAAATAATAGCGAGGGTAAAACACTTATAAAGAAAGAAAAACCAAGCTGCCCGTACGAGCCCGTAATCGAAAACACATAAATTGGAATAGCAACCCGTGTAAAAAAGCCGCCAAAGGTTGTAATCGCCTGGCCCAGCCATAGCAGGCGAAAGTTGCGATTCTGTAAGATCTTGCGATAGGTGATAATTTGATTGCTTTCCGGTGGTGGAGGGGCTGTGTCTTGAGCCAGAGATTCCTTGAGTGTTTCAGCGGAAAATCCAATTGGAGTTTGCGCCGGGGTGGGTGCTTCGATCTGGGATTGGTTTGACAAGGTAGCTCTCCCTCGGAACGTACAAACGGCGACTATTCTGGCCTGCCTGATCGATCGCAGCGATGCAACGCAGCGTCATCCACTGAAGAGCTGGCAGCAGGAATGACGACATGGTTGCTCTGCCCTCTCATAGGCTGATGGTACCAGATCAAGTCTGCTCAGGCAGGGGGGAACTACACCTGAGATGATGCTCTGATCGATCGACTGTGGCATGCGCGAACGGGTCGTCACATAACCGAAACCTGTAAAATAATGTGTACTGCGCCAGGCTGCCGGTTGGCGGTGGCGTAGCTCGACGGCGAACAAGATGAAAACTGGAGGGTGAGGGTCTGGATATAAAACGTGAGCCGCTCTATACCTTAACAGGCGAGATATTATATATCAAGGCCCAGCTATTTGTTCACTGTAATGTGTAATATTGCACGCATAATACCATAGTGATACGTTTCGTCAAGATGGTTGAGTACTATTTTTTGACCATTATGGCACTGGTTTAAAGTTCTTTGATTTTAAGCGGATCACCTGCTCAAGATAGCCGCCAGCGCCGTTTAAACTTGCGCGATGATCAGGCGCATATCGCAGGCTTTGCCCACCATACGCATGCCCATGTCGGCCAGTATGGGAGCCAGCCGGCTCGTCTCGGGCTCCAGCGCCAGGCGAAAGGCTGTTGTTGCCAGATCCGCGAAGGCTGTACGCGCGGCAAAGCAGAAGAGCGCACGTAGATGCTCGATCTTGGCGCGCTCGCTCAGGCCGATAAACATTGGCCGCACGCGGTTCGGATCGTGGTGTGCAGCGGCGCGGGCGACATAATGCATACAAGCGATCGGTCCGTGCGCGTCGGCGACGGTGCAAAACTGCGCATCGCCGTAGGTCAGCAGCGAGGGCAATCGTCGATCCCAGCACGGCTCAGGCTGATCGCGCGCCGCAGCATACCAGCCGATCACATCCTCGACCAGCCCGCGCTCTAGTCGCAGCGACGGCGGCATGTCTAGCTCGCTGAGCCGCAACTGCTCGCCGGTCGCCTCGAAGTTAAAATAGGTCCGCCGATGCTGGAAGCCCACGCGCTCGTAGAGGCGGATCGCGTCGTCGCGCTTTTCCCACACGTCCAGCTCGATATCGCGCACGCCGGCTTTGGCGGCCTCGCGAGTGGCGGTTGTCAGCAGGCCAGTGCCCAGACCCTTGCCACGGTAGGCCGGCGATATGCCGAAGTCATACAGCCAGCCATGCGCGCGGCGACGACCCAGCAGCGCCAGCCCGATCGCCTTGCGACCATCGTAGACGACCAGGCTTTGCTGAAGATCGACGCTCTGGATGCGAAAAATATCGGCTAGCTTGGTTGGATTCGACGTCCAGCCGCCGCCATACGCAATCGTTTGCAGCTCGGCGAGCGCAGGAATGGTCAGCTGGAGCGCATTTTGATAGATGATCCGCATAGCTGCTCCTTTGGCTTGAAAAGCAGGATCTGTTTGTTGATCCTATCAAAACCGAGGCCAGGAGTGCGGTGTTAGACCAGCCAGCGCGCCGCCGCCAGCGGTAGGTTCTTGAGCGTGCCCTGCTGTGTGGTGCAGTGCGGCAGTGATCCGAGAAAAAGCTTGCCGTAGCGCTTGGAAAGCAGCCGCCGGTCGAGCACCGCCACCACGCCGCGATCTTCTTTCGAGCGAATCAGCCGGCCAAAGCCCTGCTTGAACTTCAGGATCGACTGCGGCACCGCGTAGCTGGTAAACGCATCGTCGAAAAGCTCCGAGCGCGCCGCAAACACCGGATCGCTGGGCACGGCGAAGGGCAGCTTGGTGATCACCAGCACGCTGAGCGCGTCGCCCACAATATCCACGCCTTCCCAGAACGAGCTGGTACCGAGCAGTACGGCCCGTGGATGCTCTTTGAAGCGCTGTAGCAGCGAGCGCCGCGAGCCGTCGAGGCCCTGGCCCAGCACGACAATTTCTTGATCTTCCAGCGGCTCCTGGATCGCGCGGTAGGTTTGGCGCAGCGCTGTGTTGGAGGTGAAGAGCGCCAGCATTCGCCCGCCGGTGGCTGTCGCCAGATCGATCAGCGCGTCTTCGAGCGCCCGCTGGTAGGTGCGCTCACTCGGCTCCGGCATGTCGTTCGGCAGATACAGCAGCGTCGAGCGCTCGTAGTCGAACGGCGAGTCGAGCTGAACTTCGTCGACCGGCGCGGCGTCCAGGCCCAGACGCTGCTTGACGTAATCGAAGGAGCTATCGATCGAGAGCGTAGCCGAGGCCAGCACTACGGTTTCTTTGGCGGCAAACAGCTTCGACTCCAGCAGCGGGCCGACATGCAGCGGCGCGTCGTGCAGCCGCAGTATCTCGCGCTGTCGATCGAAGGCTAGCCACTGGATGCCCTCGTCGTCGCCGTAGATCACGCGCGCGCCGGCGATCGCGGTATCGATTGCCCAGTTGGCCATCATGCCCAGCCGCAGCAGCAGCTCCTCGTACTCGTTCAGCCCGGCACCTTCCAGCGTTTTGATGTGACCTTCGAGCGCCGCCAGCCCCTTGCCTATATCGGCTAGCGGCAGCATCACATTTTCCCAGGCCTGCTGTGTCGTCGCCCAGAGCGGCGACTTGCGCGCTTGTGCGGTCAGGCGCAGCCGCTGCTCGTAGCCGTTCTCCTTCGACAGTCGCTCAATGCAGGTGCGCAGCTGCCGCCATAGCTCATAGGTTGCCTGGCGCGCGCGATCAACGAGCGGACGGATCGCGGCGGCAAAGCCCTCTGCCCGATCCAGATCCTGCGGTGTGGCCCCTGAGTTTTTGAAGTAGTTGGGCAGCTCGGCCAGGATGCCGCTCAACAGCCGCGCGCCGCCGGAGTGCCAGA
>JAFAYS010000686.1 GCA_019240175.1 Chloroflexota bacterium
CCTTTGTTCCTTTGTTCCTTTGTTCCTTTGTTCTGGCCCTAGGTTCTAGGTTCTAGGTTCTAGGTTCTTCGTCGCTCTTCGTTGAAATTTGTCAGATCTTGCTGTATCGTTGTGGCGGAGCAAAGATGTACATTTCGCATCAGGAGAGCGCCCGTGCCGGTTTGGATCATCCAGACAACGATTGTTTCGTTCATATTCGCGCTGCTGGACGCGCTGTATCGCTATCTGCGATCGCGTAATCTTGAGAGCGTCGACGGTCATGCCAGCCCGTCGCTGCGTGCGGCGGCGCTCGGCGCAATGTTCTGGATGGTGCTGCTGTACCTGTGGCAGCAAACGATCGTGCAGGTGATCCTAGGCGGTATCGTCTGGTACGTCGTGGCGATCCTGGTCGAGCACGGCCTGCGACGGCTGCCCGGGCTGTTTTCGCGCGCTCGCTGATCGGCGACCGATTCGTGAAGCAACACAAACGCCACCTTGATCACACAAGGTGGCGTTATCTATACGTATAAACTCCGAGTTAAATAAAATGGCGACCCCGGCGCGACTCGAACGCGCGACCTCTTCCTCCGCAGGGAAGCGCTCTAATCCACTGAGCTACGGGGTCACATGGTGCCGAAGGTGGGACTCGAACCCACACGAGCGTAAGCTCACTACGCCCTGAACGTAGCGCGTCTGCCAATTCCGCCACTTCGGCTCATTCACTTTTCAAAGTGCGCTGTTGTTGTCAGCAGCGCGGGTATTATACCAACACTTCACAACTTGTCAAGCGTATTTGGCGATCTTTTCAAAACTGGTTTTTTTCCGCTGCTGAGGCCGAGATTCAGCGTCCTTTAAACTACGCGTAGCCGTGGCATCCGCATTGATATGTGGAATCGCAGAGGTTGAGATCGATCGGCGGCAGCGATGCGCCGGTAGATTGTACAGCCACAAGCTATGAAAAAGGAGCGACGACTTTTATGAATCTCGACGAATCCCAGCAGCGCTCGGAAGATCTCCGCTCTTTTGACGATCAAAGCCTGGATCAGGGCGTCGACGTCACCGAAGATAGCCCGCTGCCCGACATTCCCGACGCCGGCGACGACTCGCAGCCGATCGTGCCGCCGCAGCCGGTCGATATCTCGACCAGTCGACTCAACGTTGATGCCGCGCTGGTGGCCGGCACCTTTGACGACGGCGAGGGCCGCACGCTGTACGAGCAGGCGATCGACGCTTACGAAGAAAGCGACGCCGGTGCCGGCTACGACGCAGCTGAGCCTGGGCCTGATCGCCGCCTTAACAATCGCCGCACGCGGATCTACGATATTTCCTAACAATTGAGCCGCATCGTGAAACGCGCCTGTTGCCGACGCAGCAGGCGTTTTCGTTTTGCCCTTCCCCGGTCTTTCCGTTATACTCCCGCCGATCCGCCTCACACCGGCAGCGTGCAACGATCGCACCATCCAGCGTGCAACAACAAGGAGTATCTTCGATGCGAGAACTGATCTATTATGTCGCCGTCACACTCGACGGTTTTATCGCCGAAGCCGACGGCTCCTTTGATAAATTTCCCTGGGATGAAGCCTATGGCGCGGATATGTCGGCGGCCTTTCCCGAGACCGTGCCGACTCACGTCCGCCAGAGCCAGGAGATCGAGCCCAAGTGGTTCGATAGTGTGCTGATGGGCCGCAACACCTACGAGGTTGGCTCGAAAGTAGGACTGACCAACCCGTACGCCCCGCTGCGCCAGTACGTTTTTTCGCGCTCGATGGAGGCCAGCCCAGACGCAAACGTCACGCTGATCTCGGGCGATGCCGTCGAGGCCGTGCGAGAGCTGAAGCAGGAGTCGGGCAAAGCGATCTGGCTCTGCGGCGGCGGCGAGCTTGCGGCCACGCTGTTTCGCGCCGATCTGATCGACAAGCTGATTGTGAAGCTGAATCCCGTGATCTTCGGCAGCGGCATTCCTTTGTTTACGTCCGTGGCCAAGCACGCCGCGCTCGACCTGATCGACCACAAAATCTATCCCAGCGGCCACGTGGTGCTGCACTACCAGGTGCAACGCTGACACGCCGGCTCAATCAACAACCGCTTCGATTGCTCGTGGAAGAAACCTATGCTACGTCACCACCGAATTGCTCTGATCTCATGCGCGCTGCTGCTGGCGACGCTACTGACCTCGCTCCAGGTTCGGCAAAAAACGTCGCTGCTGCTGGAGGCCAACGCCGCGCCAACCAATCCAACCACGCCGGTTGAGCGCAATCTTGAGGCCGAGCCGCACAGCACCGCTGAGCCGCCGCACAGCGAGCCCGAGTCCAGCTCGCTGCCGTCAACTGCCGGGCCGGAGGTGCCGCCGCCACCACCACCACGCGCCGCGCTGATCGATAAGGAGCGCTTCTTCTACGAGCCGGACTTTTACAGCAGCCAGATCCAGGCCTTTCTTGAAACGCAGCCGGGACCGCTCAAAAGCTACCGCGCTCAGATCGGCAACCGCGAGCACTCGTTTGCGGATGTGCTGAGCAGCCAGACCTCGCTCTACAGCATTAATCCCAAGGTGGTGCTGGCGCTGATCGAGCAGCAGAGCGGCATGCTTTCCAATCCCACGCCCTCGGAAGAGCAGCAGCGTTTTATGCTCGGCTTTCGCGGCGAAAACGAGGGCCGCGCGGGCTGGATGTCGCAGCTGCGCTGGGCGATCCGCGAGCTGCACCGGGCTCAGCGCGACTTTCCCAGCGGCCCCGAGCTAGTCTACGCCGACGAGAGCCACTCGCCGATGCCGCCGGGGCTGACCGTCGCCGACTACGCTGTGACGCGCGTGCTGGCGCAAACCACCACCGCTCCCGATCTGCCGGCCAAGCTGGATCAGGGCAATAGCTCGTTTGTCGCCAGCTACGCTCGGCTTTTCGGCGATCCACGGGAGCCGGTCGCCGGCTGGCCCACACCCGCCGCGCCGTTCCTGATCACGCCGATGGAAGCGCTACACGAGACGACCTCGTTCTTCGATCACGATGCGCCGTTTCTGACCCAGGACGGCTCGATCGTGACCTATCGCGGCGATCGCGACGAGCAGCTGAGCTACGACGGCCACGACGGCTGGGATTATGGCATGCTGCCGCCCGAGCCAGTGCTGGCCGCCGCCGACGGCACCGTGGTCTTCGCGGGCAACTCCGACGACGGCTGCGGTATCGCGCATGTGGTGATCATCGAACATCACAACGGCTACCGCTCGCTCTACTGGCATCTCACGGACGCGACCGTCGAGCCGGGGCCGATCAAAGCTGGCGAGCAGATCGGCATCGCCGGATCGTCGGGCTGCGCCACCGGGCCGCATCTGCACTTTCAGGTGCAGTACCTTGGCCGCGACACCGACCCGGCGGGCTGGTGCGGTCCCAAGGGCGGCGATCCGTGGGCCAATCATCCGGCAGGCCAGATCAGCACCTGGATCTGGCGCGATGTTCCCTCGCCCTGCGCGCTGCCCCAAAACGCGATTATCGTGGACACAACCGATCCAACCTTTAAGCGGCTCGGCGACGGCTGGGACGAGATCGCGCAGGGCATTGGCGGGACGGCGCTCAACGTCACCAGCGCGCCGGCCAGCGGCAGCCGCCTCACTATCGGCACCTGGCGACCACAGCTGCCCCAGGCGGGCAAGTATCGCGTGCTGGCCTGGATTCCGTATGTGCCCAACGGCCTCAAAGACGCCGAGCGAGCGCGCTACGTGATCGGCCACGCGGACGGCTCCGGCAACACGCAGCAGATCACGATCAGCCAGGTTGATACCGCCAACGGCTGGGCCGACCTCGGCGTTCACGACTTCGACCCGGCACGCCGCCCGTTTGTGGGCCTGACCGCCAACGATACGGAGGCCGGCAACAATGTGTGGTACGATGCAATTATCTGGATTCCGCAATAGGCCGCGCTCCGCGCTCCGAATCTATTCCCGCGCGACCATTGGCTAGACGAGCATCTGTATGACTATGTTATCGATCGATACCTTGCTGCCTGATCTGCGGCAGCATCTCGCGGACACCGAATCTCAGTCGATCGTGCTGATCGAAGATCTGGTGCATGACGCGCAAACCCTGGCCTGGCGCGGGCGCGCGTTCTGCCTGGGCTATATGTGGCACGACGAGCAGCGCCAGCCGGATGAGCTAGCCCGGCTGGGCTTGCAGCTCGCGCCGATGCTCGGGCTGGATCTGGCCGATCTGGTCAGCGAGCTGCTGCTGGGCTACGCCGCGTCGCGCGAGGATAGCCGCTCGCGGGAGTGGGAGCACAAGCTGATGCGGCAGGTGGCCGAGCTGGACGGCCTGCACCACATCGTCAGCGCGGCCAACTCTTCGCTGGATCTCGAATCGTCGCTAGAAACCGTGGCCGAGACCGTCGTCAACGTGATGAACACCGATGTTTGCTCGGTCTTTCTCTTCGATCGTAACACCGGTAACCTGACCATGCGGGCGACTCACGGCCTGGATCGCGCGGCGATCGGCAATATTGTGATCCGGCTCGGCGAAGGCGCGACCGGCTGGGCGGCGCAGGAAGGACAGCCGCTGGTGATCCACGATGTGCTGGACGACGAGCGCTTCAAGGTTGTGTCGCGGCTTGACGAGCGGCCTTATCGCTCGATGATCTGCATGCCGGTCATTCTCTTCGCCAACTCGCCCGACGATTACGCGGGCGATCAGCTGCAAGGCGTGATCAGCGTGCAGGCCAAGCTACCACGCGCTTTTCGCGAGGAAGAAGTGCATTTCCTGGAGGTTGTCGCCGGCGAGCTGGCTTTTTCGATGGCCAACGCCCAGCGCTACCAGGAGACCGACGAGCGGCTGCACCAGAAGATTCGCGAGCTGAGCACGCTGCAGCGCGTTTCGGCGGCGATCGCGGCGACGCTGGATCTGGGTACGGTGCTGAATCTGATCGTCGAGCAGGCCGTGGTGCTCTCGTCGTCGGATCGCGCCGATATTTTCCAGTGCGACGATGAAACCCAAAACGTCGAGCTGATCGCGTCGTGGGGCGGCAAGTGGGACGAGCGACTGCGACGCGTGATTCTGCGCTCGATCACCGAGGCCCATCCCGTGGCGATCGTCAACGCCTACGACGATACGCGCTTTCCGGAGCTGGCGGCGCTGGCCTACAGCGAGGGCTATCATTCGCTCTTCTCGCTGCCGCTGCGCATCGGCGACCGTGTGATCGGCGCGATTGTGCTGTACACCCGCCAGCAGCGCTACTTCGACTACGAGCAGG
>JAFAYS010000649.1 GCA_019240175.1 Chloroflexota bacterium
CGCCGTGATGACCCGCCTACTGCAATAGATTTTGGAGAAGAGAATGTCAACCGATACACAGACGAGTCCGGCGGTCGATACCGCAACACGGCGCGGACAGCCTTTCGGCGAGAGCGTGCTGAACGCCGGCATCCCCGAAGGTTCGATCACCGAGAAGTGGGACACGCATCGCTTCGAGATGAAGCTGGTCAATCCGGCCAACAAGCGCAAATATACAGTGATCGTCGTGGGCACGGGGCTGGCAGGCGGCGCGGCGGCGGCCTCGCTGGCCGAGCTGGGCTACAACGTCAAGAGCTTCTGCTATCAGGACAGCCCACGGCGCGCCCACAGCATTGCGGCGCAGGGCGGCATTAACGCCGCCAAAAACTATCGCAACGACGGCGACAGCATCTACCGGCTGTTCTACGATACCGTCAAGGGTGGCGACTACCGCTCGCGCGAGGCGAACGTGTACCGGCTGGCGCAGATCAGCGTCAACATCATCGATCAGTGTGTGGCGCAGGGCGTGCCGTTTGCCCGCGAGTACAGCGGCTACCTCGATAACCGCTCCTTCGGTGGCGCGCAGGTGTCGCGCACGTTCTACGCGCGTGGCCAGACCGGCCAGCAGCTGTTGCTGGGCGCGTATCAGGCGCTCTGCCGTCAGATCGAGGCCGGCAAGGTCCAGATGTTCCCGCGCACCGAGATGCTGGATCTGGTGGTGATCGATGGGCGGGCGCAGGGTATTGTTGTGCGCGATATGGTGACCGGCAAGATCGAGACGCATGTGGCCGACGCGGTGGTGCTGGCGACCGGCGGCTACGGCAACGTCTTCTATCTTTCGACCAACGCCAAGGGCTGCAACACCACGGCGATCTGGCGCGCGCATCGCAAGGGCGCGTTCTTTGCCAATCCTTGCTTCACGCAGATCCACCCGACCTGTATTCCGGTTCACGGCGACTACCAATCGAAGCTGACACTGATGAGCGAGTCGCTGCGTAACGACGGGCGCATCTGGGTGCCCAAGCAGAAGGGCGACACGCGATCGCCGGATCAGATTCCCGAGGCCGAGCGCGACTACTACCTGGAGCGCAAGTATCCCAGCTTCGGCAACCTGGTGCCGCGCGACGTGGCCTCACGCAACGCCAAAGAGGTCTGCGACGAAGGCCGCGGCGTCGGGCCGGGCGGGCTGGGCGTGTACCTCGACTTTGCCGATTCGATCAAGCGGCTAGGCGTCCATGTGATCCGTGAGCGCTACGGCAACCTGTTCGATATGTACGAGCGCATCACCGCCGAGGACCCGTACGAAGTGCCGATGCGCATTTATCCCGCGATCCACTACACCATGGGCGGCCTGTGGGTCGATTACAACCTTCAGAGCACGATCCCTGGCCTGTTTGTGATTGGCGAGGCCAACTTCTCGGATCACGGCGCGAACCGGCTGGGCGCGAGCGCGCTGATGCAGGGCCTGGCCGACGGCTACTTTGTGCTGCCCTACACGATCGGCGATTATCTAGCGAAGGTCACGCCCGGCAAGATCAGCACCTCGCACGCGGGCTTTGCCGAGACTCTGCACGAGGTGAACGAGCGCACGCAGCGGCTGCTCAACATCAACGGCAAGCGCACCGTGGACTCGTTCCACCGCGAGCTGGGCCAGGTGATGTGGGATAACTGCGGCATGGCGCGCAACGAGCAGGGCCTGCGCGCGGCGCTGGCGAAGATCCCCGAGATTCGCGCCGAGTTCTGGGAGAACGTGCGCGTTCCCGGCGACGGCAACGAGCTGAATCAGTCGCTTGAGAAGGCGGGACGCGTGGCGGATTTCATGGAGCTGGCCGAGCTGATGTGCCTCGACGCGCTGCATCGCACCGAGTCCTGCGGCGGTCACTTCCGCGAGGAAAGCCAGACGCCCGAAGGCGAGGCGCTGCGTGACGACGAGCATTTCTCGTATGTTGCGGCGTGGCAATCGACTGGTGTCGGCAACGCGCCCGTGCTGCATCGCGAGTCGCTTAACTTTGAGTATGTGCATCTGGCGCAGCGAAGCTATAAGTAAGAACAGGAACAAAAGAACAAAGAACAAAGGAACAAAGAACAATTAGGGAGTAACAACCTGCTGTTCTCGGTTCTTTATTCTTTGTTCTTAGGAGCAATAGATGAACCTGACATTACATGTGTGGCGTCAGAAAAACGCCAAGTCCGAAGGTCGTCTGGTCAAGTACGAGGCGCGCAACATCAGCCCGGACATGTCGTTTCTGGAGATGTTGGATGTTGTCAACGAGGAGCTGATCGAGCAGGGCCAGGAGCCGATCGCTTTCGACCACGACTGCCGCGAAGGTATCTGCGGCACGTGCGGCCTGATGATCAATGGCGTGGCGCATGGCCCGGAGCGCGCGACGACGACGTGCCAGCTGCATATGCGGCATTTCAAAGACGGCGATACGGTCTACATCGAGCCGTGGCGGGCTAAGTCGTTCCCGGTGCTCAAGGACCTCGTTGTCGATCGCGGCGCGTTCGATCGTATCATTCAGGCCGGCGGCTACATCTCGGTCTCGACGGGCAGCGCGCCCGAAGGCAACTCGACGCCGGTGCCCAAGGAAAATGCCGATCTGTCGATGGACGCAGCGGCGTGTATCGGCTGTGGCGCGTGCGTGGCGGCCTGCCCCAACGCCTCGGCGATGCTCTTCACGGCGGCCAAGGTCGCGCATCTCAATCTGCTGCCGCAGGGCCAGCCCGAGCGCCATAACCGCGTCTCGAACATGGTGCAGCAGATGGACGAGGAAGGCTTCGGCGGCTGCACCAACATCGGCGAGTGCTCGTCGGTCTGCCCGAAAGAGATCAGCATGGACTTCATTGCGATGCTCAACCGCGACCTGATCAAGGCCGCGCTGACCAGCCGCAAGAAGAGCTAGCGGGAGTATGAGCGCAGATCTACAGCCGCCGGCTACGAATTAAAACCAATTCTTAACCGCAGCCGTACCTTTTGGGGCATTTCTGCGCTTATATATCTGATGGTTCACTGTATACTTGTACTCTGCCATTGTCGAACAACAGGTTCCCTCACTCTCCACACGGCGAGCCGCATCCTGAGGTCAGGGTGCGGCTCCATGTTTTACA
This sequence comes from Chloroflexota bacterium, assembly GCA_019240175.1. Classification (GTDB taxonomy): domain Bacteria; phylum Chloroflexota; class Chloroflexia; order Chloroflexales; family Kallotenuaceae; genus LB3-1. The sequence continues at coordinate 3,088 of JAFAYS010000649.1, forward strand.
GCCTTGAAGATTGGCTGGCGCTACTCCTCGTGGAACGCGACCACGCGGCAGAACGCGGCCTCGCCGTCCTTGAACTTCCACGGAAACACACCGATCGTCGTGCGCTGGTTGAGCAGGCTTTCGATCTCGCCGCCCAGGCACTCGACGTGGATAATCCCAGACGGAAACAGATTAAAGTGCATGCCCTGGTAATCCTCGGGCGGGAAAATCTCTTCCAGACTCTTACCATGCTTCTCGCGCAGATACGCGTCGGCTTTGCGCGCCTCGTCGGGCCGCCAGTCGCGGATCTTGGTGTTGAAGGGATGATCCTGTGAGCCGCAGTCTACGCCCAGCAGCTTGATCTTTTTGCGCAGGCACCACTCCCAGAACTCGCGCGTCGGGCCGGGATGGCGCAGCATATAGCGCTGCTCGTCGGCCTCGGGTCGATCCCAGCCGTAGCGCGCATAGCCGGTGTAGATGAACAGAATATCGTCTTCGCGCACCTCAACGCGATCTTCGATGTCCTGTGAGGTGTAGATCGCGTAGTCCTCGGCCATGTCCGACAGATCGACGATCACCCCGGGACCGTACAGCCGCTCAAGCGGGATCGAGGCAATATCCTGGCCGCCTGTGACAAAGTGGCACTGCCCGTCGAGATGCGTGCCGACGTGGTTCGACGAGTGAATGATCTGGCCGTTCGCGCCGTTGAAGCTCAGCCGCTTGAAATAATGAACTTGCAGCGGCTCGTAGCTCGGCCAGGCCGGCGTTGCGATGCCGGTGGGAATACTGAGATCGTACAGTTTCTGCGCCATGTATCAGCTCCTTGGAAATAAGTAGACCCTGCGGGCAAACAAAGGAACAAGCGAACAAGGGAACAAAGGAGTTTTAGATTTTTGGACTGGCCCTCATCCCCAAACCTTTCCCCGAACCTCCGCCGGCTTCTGCCTCGGTTGCGACAGGAGAAGGGGACGTGGGGCGCAGCAAGTAGCGCCCTTACGTGCTTTGTGCTCTGTTCTTTGTTCTTTGTTCTTCCTCTAGGTTCTGGGTTCTAGGTTCTAGGTTCTCCGCCCCCAGCGCTAGCAGCGCCTGCTCGAAGCACGCGCGCGGCGGATGCACCAGGCCAGCGCCAACCATGCCCACGCCGGGCTCGCGGTGGGCGATGCCGGTATTGATGATCGGCAGCACGCCGCTCTCGACAACGCGCCGCACGTCGATGCCGGTGGGAGCGCCGCGAAAGTTGAGCGCGGGCAGCGTAAACGCCGGATTCTCCGCCAGCGTCAGATCGTACATCGACAGCGTGTAGCGCAGTGCATCCGCCGCCGTGCCGCCCACAAAGCCGACGATCGCGGGCGCGTTGCCCATGCAAAACCCGCCGATGCCGCCGGTCTCGGTGATCGCCGAGTCGCCGATGTCGGGGTTGGCGTCTGCCTCGGAGTAGCCGGGAAAGAACAGGCCGCGAATCTGCTGCGCCGGACCGGTAAACCAGCGATCGCCGGTGCCGCTGACGCGGATGCCAAACTCGGTGCCGTTGCGCGCCATCGTCGTGACGAGTGTGGAGTGCGGAATGTTGTGCGCCACGTCGAGGCTGCACTTCATCGCGGGCATCGACAGATTGAGGAAAAAATGATCGTTGCCGCTGATAAACGCAAACGCCTGCGCCACGGTCGCGCGATCGGCTGAGCCTGCCAGCAGATGCGGCGTGATTGCCCGAATGAAGAGCGAGGTGCCGGCCCGGTTGCGATTGTGACACTCGTCGCCCATGTGCAGCGCCTGCGCGATCAGCGCCTGAAGGTCGATGCCGCCCGAGCGCTCGATCGCCTCACGCAGCGCCGGATAAAAGCTGGCTCCGATCCAGCGCAGTCGCTCGATCACCTCGGGAGCGTACGCGCCGTAGCGCAGCACCTTGCCCAGCCCCTCGTTGACCGTGGCGTAGGCGCGATTGTCAGCCGCGCGATTCTCGACAATAAAGACCGGCATCGAGGCGGTGACCACGCCGGCCATCGGCCCGACGGCGGAGTGCTCGTGACAGGGCGCGAAGTGGATCTCGCCCGAGGCTGCCAGCGCCGCCGCTTCCTCCTCGCTCTGCGCCAAGCCCTCGTAGAGCAGCCCGCCGATCACCGCGCCGCGTAGCGGCCCCGACATCTGGGCCCACTGGATCGGCGGCCCGGCGTGGAGCACGGTTGTCGACGTCATGCCGGGGATAACCTCGCCGGCGATGCCCATGCCGATCAGCACGGGCCTGGCCGCCAGCAGTCGCTCGATCGCCGCCTGGTTGGCGGCCTCGACCTCGGGACGCTCAAGCTTTGCCAGGGCCGCGACCAGCCCGGCATCGCCGCCGCCGGGTGGCTGCCAATCGACATGCAGTACAGTCGCGCCCTGAGCGGCCAGCGCGTCGGCAAAGAGCGGCGCGCCGATGTTGATGATGCGAGGCTCCGTGATCACGCGCTTGCCTCCTCGGTTTTGAGAATCAGTCCAGCCAGCCCTGCCGCCTCGTAGTTCGAGTCGCCAATGATCGCGCCTGCCGCCTGTAATTGTGCGATCTGATGGCTGCGCCCCTGCGGATCGGCGTCGGTGCCGCACACATACACCACCACCGGCTGCGCGATCTCGCGGAGCACGGGAGCCAGCACACTCGCCGGATCGGGATGTGAGCCGTAGCCCAGCACCACGTCCAGCAGCAGCACAGCAGTCGTCGGATCGCTGGCGGTCGCGCGCAGCTGTTGGAGCCGCAGCGTCCAGTCGATCATCGGGTGCGGACGACCCACGGTGTATTGATCGTCGCCATAGTCGATCAGCTCGGCGCGTTCGCTGAGTCCCATCTGCGCCAGCGTCAGCTTGGCCTCGTCGCAGAGCGTGCCGCCCGAAAACAGGCCGCGCAGCCGCGATCCACCGGCTGGAATCCGCCGCGCCTGCGTTTGTGCGATCTCGCCGAGCGCGATGTCGTCCTGCGCCAGCGCCGCCTGACCAACCGCCAGCGCCGCCGCGTCACGTAGATTCGTGGCTAGCTCGACGTCCGCCGGCAGCTCGCCGCGATAGCCGAGCAGACAGGCGATGCCGCGCTTGCCCGACGCTCGCAAGTCCGCCAGCACTGTCGCCGCAACCTCGGGATGCGGCGGCTTGGAGATCAGCAGGATCGTCTCGGTCTGCTCGTCGCGGGCCAGCAGCTCGATGCCGGAGCGCATCATCAGGCCGCCGACCTCGGGCCGCAGATCGCGCCCGCCCGTGCCGATCAGCTGGCTAACTCCGCCGCCATAGCGATCGATCAGCACGCTAACTTCCTGCGCGCCGGTGCCCGAAGCGCTAACGATGCCGATCGTGCCGCGCCGCACCACGTTGGCGAAGCACAGGCCCACGCCGCCGAGAATCGCCGTGCCGCAGTCTGGGCCCATGCAGAGCAAACCTTTTTCGCGCGCCAGCTGCTTCAGCTCGATCTCATCTTCAAGCGCGACGTTATCCGAGAAGAGCAGCACATTTAAGCCGCTGTGCAGCGCCCGCAGCGCCTCGCGCTTGGCGAACGCGCCGGGAACCGAGATCACCGCCAGGTCCGCGTCGGGCAGCTGTTTGAGCGCGGCGTTGAGCGTGCGCGGCGCAGCGATCGTAGCATCATCACCACGCGACGCCCCGCCACGTTTGAGCGCGACCTCGGCAGCTTCGATCGCCGCCGCCATCGCGGTTGCATCCTCGGCCTCCATCGCGATAACCAGATCGTCGGGCAGCGCGGCACGCGCCTCGTCGGTGAGCAGCCCCACGTCGGCCAGCAGCGTTTTGTTGTGCTCGGTCGCCATCACGATCACGGCCTGTGCAACGCCGGGCAGCGCGGCAAGCTGCTGGCTGATGCTCATCAGCGTGACCGAGTCGTGGTAGGCGTGCGGCTTGATCAGCAGGTGTTGCTGCATGACCTGTCCTTTGTGTTACGGCTAATTGTGCTAAGATCGGCGCGTCCTCATCAAGCAAAGGAGTGCGCATGGATCTTGACCGGATCTTTGATCACGCGCTGGCCGCTGACTGGTCGCCGAAGACGCGGGCGATCTATCGCGACTTCAGCGAGCGGCTCATGCAGCGAGATGCGCTGACCGTCAAAGTCGGCAAGGGCGGCCTGAGCTACTACAAAACAACCGCCGGCGGCCCGATCTTTGTGTGCCACTTCAATGCCGAGCCACGCGGTGGCAACGCCGATCTCGGTTTTGCCGATTTTCGCCGCGATACGCTTGAGCGTGTGCTCGATTTTCCGATGATGCTGGCCGACCTGCAAGCGGCGCTCGGCCCCGAGATCACGATCAAACCCGGCAACATCTGGTACAGCTTCCATTTTCCGCTGGCTCGTCGCGCCGAGATCGCCGACGCGCTGCGTGCGCAGATCATCTCCCAAATTGCCGCATAAAATGCGATTGCACCGGGTACAGATCATGGTTGAAATCCGTAGGGGCGTGATTTATCACGCCCTGGATATTTCTCAACCTGATGCTCCACATTCGCCACAATTCGCAGCCCGATCGCGATGCCGGCGACCAGATCTGCGCCTGAGCTTGCGCCGTAGTGTAGCACGCTTTCGAGCCGTGCCAGCGCCGCCGATCCTGGGAGGCTGAACAGATCGCGCAGCAGCAGCAGCACATCCTCACGCGCGCGCCCAACCGCCGCCCAGCCCAGCAGCGCGCGTCCAAGCTCAGTTGTAGGCGCGTTTTGCGCAATTTCGCGCAAAGCCGTCATTGGATGATTAGCATAGTGCAGCGTGAGCAGCAGCCCGGCGAGCAGATCGTCGCCTGAGGGTGTCGCGCCAGGGCCGAGGCCGATCAAGCGCTGCGCGGCCAGCGGATCGGGAAGCGCGACCAGCAAAGGCGCGGCCTGCTGTGACAGCGCCCGCTGGATCGATGAGGTCGGCGGCAGTTCCAGCAGCACCGGCAGCAGGCCAGTGGTGATCGAGGTTTGCTTGAGCGCTGCCAGCAGCGTGTCCACGTTGTCGATCGATGGAGGAGACATCGGTGCAGAGTCGGTGATCGACCAGCGCCGCGCCGCGCTCCAATCCAGCGCTGGGCCGTGAGCGAAGCTGAGCCCTGCCATGCCAATCGGCGTGAAGCGCGTGCCGGCTGCCCAGGGTCGAGGCTCGACCAGCGCGGCGTTCGGCCCGTTGCCAAGCTCCGGCGCGACCAGCGTGATCAGCTCACCGGCGTCTGTTTTGAGTGTGCAGGTCCGCCGATGCACCGCGATCACGCTGCCGGAGCCGAGCGCCGCTACCAGATCCGTATCGAGCGAAGTTACTTGGAGTGCCTGAGTCACTACGGGGTTAGCCGGCGGCCTGCCGCGCCGCCTCGACCGCCGCATCGTAGCTGGGCTCTTGCATCTGATCCGGCACATACTCGGCGTAAACGATGCGATCGTTGGGGTCGATCACAAAGACCGCGCGCTGCAACAGCCGCCACTCTTTGAGCAGCACGCCGTAATCCTGGCCGAACTGCTCGCTTTTGTGGCCCGAGAGCGACTGGTGGCTGACATGTTCGGCGGTGTGCCAGCGCGATTGCGCGAACGGCAGATCCATGCTGATCGTATAGACCACGGTGTCGGCTGGCAGATCCGCGCGCAGATCTTCCCAGCGCCGCGTCTCGACGTGACAAACCGGCGTGTCCAGCGAGTTGACGACGTTGAGCAGCCGCACCTTGCCCGCCGAGTCGGATAGGCGCACGGTCTGCATCGCGCCCGCGTCGGCGTCGAAGCGATCCAGCGTGAAGTCGGGAGCCGCATCGCCGGGCTGGAGCTTGCGACCGACGACGGTCAGCTGCTCGGCGAACTCGAAGGCTTCGTTGGTTCGTTCTTCCATGAGCTTCCTCCTTGAGCTTGATTAGAATGAAGGCCGGCGATCGTGCCAGCTTGTGGCCTGCTCATAGGCGTAGCCCGCCTGTAGCACGGTAGCCTCGGCCCAGGGTCGCGCTACAATCTGCAAGCCGATCGGCAGATTGTCGCCGGTGAAGCCGCAGGGCAGCGAGAGCGCGGGCGTGCCCGCCAGATTGAAGGGCGCGGTGTAGCTCACCAGCATTGGCCGCCTGGATTGGCTGCTCTCGGGCTCGTCCACGGGCGGCGCTGCGACCGGCGTGGTCGGCGTGAGCAAAATCTCGTAGTCGTCGAAAAGTTGTTCGATCTGGCGGCGGAACGTCGTCTGCGTGCGCCGCGCCAGCACATACTCGGTTCCGGCGAGCTTCGCACCACGCTGTAAGCTTTCCAGCACATCCGCGCCGAAATCGTCGGGCTGCTGTGCCAGCCGCTCGGCATGATAGGCCGCCGAATCCGTCACGATCATATTGAGCGTCGCGCGCGTCGCCGTCTGTGTGCCGTCCAGCGCGATCTCCGTGACCTGCGCGCCAAGCTGCTCGAAAACCTGCGCCGCCGCCCGGACCGCCGCGATCACCTCAGGATCGGGCTGCTTGGAGGCCGAGAAAAAACCGTCGAGCGCCAGCGCCACGCGCCAGCCGCGTACGCCCGCGCGCAGGTCGGGATAATCGCCCACCGGTGCGTCGATCGAGTAGGGATCGGCGGGATCGTAGCCAGCGATTATCTGCTGCATGATTGCAACATCTTGAACGCGGCGCGCCATCGGCCCGGCATGATCCAGATTCCAGCTTAGCGGCAACACGCCGCGCGTGCTCACCCGGCCAAAGGTCGGCTTGAGCCCAACCACGCCGCAGAACGACGCCGGGACGCGGATCGAGCCGCCGGTATCGCTGCCCAGCGCGCCGGAACACAGCTCCGCCGCCAGCGCTGCGCCCGATCCACCCGACGATCCGCCCGCGATGCGATTCAGATCCCAGGGATTGCGGCAGGTGCCCCAGTGTGGATTGATCGTCGTCACGCTCATCGCCCACTCGTGCATGTTGAGCTTGCCCAGCATGATCGCGCCGGCAGCTCTGAGCCGCGCCACGACCGCGCTATCGTCCACCGGCACGTGCTGCACCAGCTGCTTCGATCCGGCAGTCGTGCGCACGCCCGCAGTCTCGAACAAATCTTTGATCGCCAGTGGAATGCCGTGCAGCGGCCCGCGATAAACGCCGCGCCCGATCTCCTCCTGCGCCGCGCGCGCCTGCTCAAGCGCCAGATCAGCGGTGATCGTGATAAAGCTGATCAGCTGTGGATCGAGCAGATCGATGCGCCGGAGATACGCCTCGGTCAGCTCCACGGGCGAGACCCAGCCGCGCGCGATGAGATCGGCGACCTCGTTGAGCGTGAGTGCTGTCAGCTCCATCAGCCGCCGACCTTTGATTGCGCCGCCTGCACCAGCTCCCACAGCTTGCAAGGATTGAGCGGGATCTCAAGGATCTCGATGCCCGCCTCGGCCAGCGCGTTGTCGAGCGCCTGCGCGTAGAGCGGCCCGACCGGAATCGCGCCGGCCTCGCCCGCACCTTTGACGCCCAGCGGATTCAGCGGCGAGCGCGTCTCCTCATGTCCGATCTCGATCGTCGGCACGTCGGTCGCGGTCGGCAGCAGATAATCCATGAACGACGCGTTGAGTAGCTGGCCGCTCTCGTCGTAGTGCAGCTGCTCGAAAAAAGCATTGCCGATGCCCTGTGCCACGCCGCCCTGCACCTGGCCCTCAAGAATCATCGGGTTGATCACGGTGCCGCAGTCGTGGACCACCACGTAGCGCCGGATCTTGAGATTAAAGCTGTCGGGATCGACCTCGACGATCATCGCATGCGCGCCGACCGCCGTCGCGCCCATCGGCGGTCCGAAGTAGGCCGTCGCCTCAAGGCCAGGCTCGGTGCCGGGCTGGACCGCGCCACGCAGCGGATTGGCCTGTGCTGCCAGCGTCGCCAGGCTGATGCGCCGACCGGGCACGCCGCGCACCTGTGCGAATCCGTCAACCAGATCGATGTCTTCCTCGGCGGCTTCCAGCGCGTCGGCGGCGAGCTTGAGCGCTTTCTGGCGCACCTGCTGCGCGGCGGCGTAGATCGCGGTGCCGGCGACGGTCGCGCCACGGCTGGCAAACGTGCCGCTGCCCCAGTTGAACTGGCTGGTGTCGCCGGTCGAGACGTAGACCTGATCGATCGGCACGCCCAGCGCATCGGCGGCGATCTGCGCGAAAACCGTGTAGTGGCCCTGGCCCTGCGTCCCGACGCCGGTCGCCACTGTTAGCTTGCCGGTCGCCTCGACCTGCACGCGCGCGCCCTCGTACGGCCCGATGCCGGTGCCCTCGACATACATCACCAGGCCGATGCCGACCAGCTTGCCCTCGGCGCGCAGTTTCGGCGCTTCCTGCTGGGTGAACTCGTCCCAGCCGATCATCGCTTTGGCTTTGTCGAGCACCGGCTCGTAGTTGCCGCTGTCGTAGGTCAGCTTGGTAAAGTCCTGAAAAATAATCTCGTTGCACCAGGGAAACTGATCCGGCGGAATCAGGTTGCGGCGGCGAATTTCGATCGGATCGAGGCCCAGTTCGCGGGCGGCAATGTCGAGCAGCCGCTCCATCACAAACACGCCGTGCTGGCGTCCCGCCCCGCGATACGGCGTCACGATCGTTT
>JAFAYS010000731.1 GCA_019240175.1 Chloroflexota bacterium
GAAACGGGCGGGACACGTCCGTTGGGGCATAAACTCATCGCGAGATGGGTTGCCCCAAGAAGCCGCCGCGCTTTAGCGCGTGCGGAGTGTCACCTTTGGTCATAGTTGCGCGCTAACGGCAAATGGTAGTATCCTAAGCGCAGTGCCGCCCCCTAGCACATGCGCAGACGAACCTTCCTATAAACCGATCTCCCCCAGCATCACACAAGACCGTTCCCTCATCACTGGAAGGAGCGCCGTCTGTTTGATCTGCGCCCCCCATGCCTATTCGACCTTACCCATAAGGAGGAAGCATGACCAGCGGGACGAACCAGGAGCCGCAGCGTTGGACTCGCGATTACGTTTTTGACATCCTGCGCGAGCTTGGCATTCACTACATCTTTGGTGTACCTGGCACCAACGAGATTCCGATCATCGACGGCACGGCTTACCCCGAGAACGAGGTTCACTACATCGAGTGCCTGCACGAAAACATCGCGATCGGCGCGGCGATGGGCTCGGCACGCATGACGGGCAAGCCCGGCATTCTGGTGGTGCATGTCACGCCGGGCATTGCCCACAGCATCGGCAATCTGTTCAACGCCTGGCGCTCGCACGTGCCGCTGGTGATCCTGTGCTGCCAGCAGCAGAACGAGCTTGTGACCCAGGAGCCGATTCTTGCCTCGAATCTTGTCGATCTGGCCCGCCAGTACACCAAATGGGCGCACGAGGTCCGCACGCCGGAAGAGCTGCCGCTGGTGCTTCAGCGCGCGTTCAAGGAGGCGATGGCACCGCCGAACGGCCCGGTCTTTATTGCGATCCCGTGGGAATTTACCATGCGCAAGATCGGCGCTGACGACCGGATTCAGGGTGTAACCCAGATTGCGCCGCGCTTTACCGGCGATCCGTCCGCGATCCAGCAGGCCGCGACTCTGCTGGCACAGGCCCAGAATCCGCTGATCATCGCGGGCGACGGCGTGGGCTATGCCAGCGCTTGGCCTGAGATGCAGGAGCTTGCCGAGCTGCTTGGCGCGCCGGTGTTGCTCCAAACCTTCAGCAGCGTCGCCAATTTCCCCAACGATGATTTTCACTGGCAGGGCGAGCTACCCGGCACCCAGGCGGGCATGCAGGGCGTGTTCAACGAACACGATGTCGCATTTCTGTGCGGCTTTGGTCCGCAGGCCCAGGTCACCGTATTTAAATACTCAGCTGGCCCGCTGATCCCGCCGAACGTCAAGCTGGTTTACCTATCCAATAACACCTGGGACATCGGCAAAAACTACTACGGCGAGGCCGCGATTCTGGGCGACATCAAAGCCACGCTGCCGCTGCTCAACGAACAGATCCGCCAGCATCCGCCCGCCGGTGCCGCCGAGCGCAACGACAACCTCAAGCAGCTCGACACACAGCGCCGTGAGCAGTGGGCGCAGTACGCGGCGGAGGCACTTGAGCAAGATCAGATCTGGGCGGTGACGATCGCCGATGCGCTGCGCGACGAGATCCACGAGCGCGGCCTGGCCAAACAGTTTGTCTATGTGCACGAGGCCGTCTCCGATCCCGCGCCGTTTCAATATCTCCTGCCGTTCAACACCGAGGCCTCCGCGCCGATCAGCTACTACTGTGTGGCAGGCGGCTCGCTCGGCTGGTCGCTGCCGGCCTCGCTGGGCATTAAGCTCGAAAGCCAGAGCTGTCAGGGCATCGAGACCCGTCTGGTAGTTGCCGCGACCGGCGACGGCTCGTCGCTGTTCTACCCGCAGGTCTGGTGGACTGCGGCGCATCGCGGCCTGGGCGTGCTGTATATCATCACGAATAACCACGAGTACCACACGCTTCAAATCGGCTTGCAGCAAGTCATCGCCGCGTACGGCTCCGCGCATGGCTATGAGTGGCAGCCGCACACCACCGATCCCGACTATCTGCGCATTCAGCGCCCGAGCATGGACTTTGTAGCGCTGGCCAAGGCGCTGGGCGGTCAGGATGGCGAGATCGTGCACAATTCCGGCGACGTCAAGGCTGCCGTGAAGCGCGGCGTCGACTATGTGCTGCAAACCAATCAGTCCTACATTCTGGATATGCGCACAGCGGAGAATACGCCGCCCACGCCGCCAACCCAGACGCCGATGCAGGTCGAGGCACGCTATGCCGCGCAGCCACCGCTCGACGTGTTCCACAGGGCCGCGACCAGAGGTATGCAAGCGAACGCAGACGCGGAAACAGCCGTCGTTCCGGCAAATGTTCCGGTGATTTTCTAGGCAGTATGGAGGACAAGCGACATGGCTGACGAAACAATTGATGTAGCGATCATCGGTGGCGGCGTTTCCGGTGTGTATAGTGCATGGAAGCTGAAGCAGGCCAATCGGGACCAGAAGATTGTTGTCTTCGAGGGCAGCGATCACATCGGCGGGCGGCTACTCTCGGTGCGGCCCCCGGACATTCGCAATATGGTTGCCGAGCTTGGCGGCATGCGCATTCTGCCGGCGGTACAGCCACGCATCACCGCCCTGATCAAGGCGCTGAACAACGCGCTGCCGGCAGATGAGCAGATCGAGCTGTATGAATTTCCCGTGGATCAGCCGCAGAATATCGCGTATCTGCGCGGCGTGTATCTGCGCCTTGCCGATTTTAGCAGCGCGCCCGACAAGGTGCCGTACCGCCTCTCGTTTATCGAGCGAGGCAACATGGCGGGCAGCATCATTGTCAACGCAATCGAGCAGATCGTGCCGGGCATCACAAAGTCTGATCTGACCGAGGAGCAGCGCAGGGAGATGGCCCAGCAGGCGAGCTTCGCGGGCGAGCCGCTCTACAAGCAGGGGTTTTGGAATGTGCTGCTGCGCGTGATCAGCGGCGAGGCTTACCAGCTGAGCGTCGACTCCGGCGGCTATAACTCGACGCTGATCAACTGGAACGCTGCCGATGCGATCCCCTGGTATCTTTCCGACTTCGGAATTAAGCCAGAATACTACGGTTTTACCCGCGGCTTTCAGGAGGTGCCAAAGGGCCTGGCGAGACTCTTTACACAGGCGGGCGGCGATATTCGCTGCAACACTAAGGTTGATAGTTTCAGCTGGGTTGATGGTGCCTACGAGCTACAGGCGAATGGCTCGACGATCCGTGCCAGCTCGCTGATTCTGGCGATGCCGCGTCGCTCACTCGATCTGCTGGCCGAACAAAGCCCACCGCTGCAAGATCCGGCGATCCAAACGCTGATCGGCAGCGTCACGCCGCGACCGCTGTTTAAGCTGTTCACGACCTACAGCAATCCCTGGTGGCTCGCGGCGGGCTATGCCGGTCCCGACGGATTCGTTCCCGTCCAATCAGGCCGCACGGTCACCGATCTGCCGGTGCGTCAGGTCTACTACTGGCCCACCGACCAGGGCAAGCCCGCCACATCTGACCCAGCGATGCTGCTGGCCAGCTATGACGACGGCACCAATATCGGCTTCTGGGATGGCCTACGGCCCAGGCGCAGCGAGGCGTGGCGGCGCGGCGAAACCCACCCGAGGATCGAAAATCCCTTTATTGGCACGGCTCGCAATACTGAGGACGCCGATCCCGAATGGCTGCGCAACGCCGCGCCGGAGCCGATGGTTGCCGAGGTCGCCCGCCAGCTGGGCACGGTGCACGGCCTGACCTACACGCCGCTCGTGCAGAACGCGGCCTTCCGCGACTGGGGCGAAGATCCGTTTGGCGGCGGCTGGAATAGCTGGAATATCGGCGTGAAAAGCTGGGAAGTCAAGCACCAGATCGTCAAGCCCGACGAGCAGTTCCCACTCTACATCTGCGGCGAGGCCTACTCGGACGCGCAGGGCTGGGTCGAGGGCGCGCTGCAAACCGCCGATCTGATGCTCGAAAAGTTTATGGCAGCCTCGCGCTAATCGTCGGTTCGGCGTAGATTCAATACATGTCGTCAGCGGGCGGGGAGTTTCCCGCCCGTTTCGTGCCGCCGAGCACCGCGCTTTAGCCGAGCTACAAAATATCTAAATTAAAAATATTTTGACAATATGAACAGCTGCTGCTAGGATAGGTGTCCCACATAACGCAGGAGGTACCCTATGTTCAAACGAACCCCAGCCAAGGATCAGCACCAATCATCACACGAGGCCCAGCCAGCGGAGAACAACGTCTCCCGACGCGGCTTCTTGAAACGGCTCTCGCAGATGGGCGCTGCGCTTGGTCTCGGTGTTGCTGGCGTAGCCGCAACCACTACACCAGCCCATGCCTGCACCCCACCCTACTATGAATACAAGAATGAGTATGGTGCCTGTGGTAGCTGCACCGAGGGCGGCGTGAACAAGCGAGTGCGGCGGCACTATCGCCGAGAATGTAAAGGTTGCCCCAGCGGCGAGATATGTGGGTCTTGGGTGCTTGAGAGCCGAACCTGCGTACAGTGTGCCTAACGGCCAGACGGCTTAAGCACGGTCAGGGATTGATGGCGATCAATCCCTACTCGTTGTATTCCTACTTGGTCGCAGCGAATATCAGCCACGATCTGCCGAACATCGCGCTTTAGCCGAGCTACACAATCTAATGGCGCAAGGCGAGCCGCGTATATTGCCGCCAGGTTACGCCGCAGCCGAGCGTGAAGATCGCGAGGTAGCCGGCGACCACGACGGCGTACGCTAGCCAGGTGCCGCTGATCGCGGCGGTCGCGGCGTCGGGGATGATATGCAGCGTCACCTCGCCGATCGCGACCGCGCTATGCAGAATCGCGATCAGCACCGGCGCGAAGAAAAGCAGCGCAAACTCACCCAGCAGCAGCAGATGGAGACCACGCCGCGACAGACCAATGCGTCGTAGCTGAGCGAATTGCCGGCGATCCTCGTCGATCTGCGTAAACACCTTGACATACAGCGTGCTGGCCGCCGCGATGAAACACAGGCTGCTCAGAAAAAAGCTCACGAACAGCGCGACCGCCACGATCTGCACCAGCTCCTGATATTCCGCCGCCGAGGTCGCCGTCTGGCGAATATAGGCCAATGATCCGATCATCACGCCCATCAGCGTCAGCACGCCCGCGCTCAGCAGCGTCACAACCGTCAGGATGCGCGCATAGTCCAGCACACGATGCGCCAGCCGGCTGGTGATCAGCAAGGCCAGCCACGAAGCCGCGCGTCGCCGCAGTCGGGTCAGGATCAGCACCAGCGTCTGGCTGAAAAGTACATAGGTGCCGACCGCGCACAGCACCACGATCGGCAGCATACTCGCCGTGCCCAGCACCGCGTTCGCGCTGACGACCAGCGCCAGGGTATAGGCCACGCCGAGACAGCCCAGCCCCACGATGATGCTTGGCAGCGACAGGCTCGCCGACTGCCGGACGCGCGTTGTCACCAGCAGCTGCTTGGGCGTGTAGCTGCGCATCCAGCGCGCACTCAGGGCCGCGTCCACCACGAACAGCAGGCCGAAGAAGCCACAGCCGGCGATCAGAGCCGACGGCGCAAAAACCACCGGCAGCGGCGGGATACCCAGCAGGCGACTCAGGCCAAAGATCAGGCCGGAGGTTGCCGCCAGACTCAGCAGCACGCCCAGCACAACCGCGAGCGCCGCCAGGGTCAGGCTTTCGATCCAAATCATAGCCGCCAACTGGCGCGGCGACATGCCCAGCGTCAGCAGCAGGCCAAACTCATTGCCACGCAGCCGCAGCAAGAAGCGATGGAAAAAGACCACGAAAAACAGCGCGAAGAGCGCCACGCCGATCTGGCCGATCAGCAGCAGCTGTAGCACCACATCCGGCAGATCCGCACGGCTCAAATCCGGATGACTCGCGACAAAGCCAAACGTGAAAAAGGTTGCCACCGCGATCGTCGAGGCCAGCAGATAGCCGATATAACGGCGTCGATTGCGGTAGATGTTGCGCAGCAAAAGACTCAGCATCGATCTAGCCTTCCTCAAGTGTGCTCAGCGTGTCGAGAATGCTCGTAAAAAATGCGCGTGACGGCTGCAAACCACGCTCCAACATGGTCGACAGCTGGCCGTCTTTGATGAAGATCACGCGATCGGCGTAGCTGGCGGCCTGTGGATCGTGCGTGACCATCAAGATCGTGACGCGCATTTGCTGATTGAGCACGGCAAACTGCTGCAACAACAGCTTGGCGGAGGCCGAGTCGAGGTTGCCGGTCGGCTCGTCGGCCAGCACCAGCGACGGATCATGCACGATCGCGCGGGCGACGGCGGCGCGCTGCTGCTGGCCACCCGAGGCCTGATACGGAAAACGATCGGCGAGCGTCTCGATGCCGAGCAGCGCCAGCGTCTGCTGGACGCGCAGCGCCGGATCGCGCTTGTCGAGCAGCAGCGGCAGCGCCACGTTCTCCCCTAGCGTCAGCGTATCGAGCAGATTGTAATCCTGGAAGATAAAGCCTAGCTGGCTGCGGCGGAAGGCCGCCAGCTGCTCGCCGTCGAGGCCGGCGTAGGATTGGCCGTCGAGCAAGATCTCGCCATGCGTCGGCGTGTCGAGGCCAGCCAGGATGTTAAGCAGCGTAGTCTTGCCGCTGCCGGACGGCCCCATCACGCTCACAAACTCGCCGCAGCGGACAGCGAAAGAAACGTCGTCGAGAGCGTGTGTGGCAGCTGCGCCACCTGTGCCGCCGTAGGTTTTGGACAGATGTTTGATCTGAAGAATGTCGTTCATGCCGCCAGAATAGCGCGGCGATGTGAACGCGGTATGAATTTCAGGCGCATGTGATCACAATCCGCAGACCCGGATCGGCAGCCTCGGCATGGACCTGCCAGCCCTGACGCTCGGCCAGCGCCCGCACGATCGACAGCCCCAGCCCCAGCCCGCCGGTTGCGCGGCTGCGTGAAGCGTCGACGCGGTAGAAGCGCTCGAACAGCAGCGGCAGGTGCTCAGCGGCAACGCCCTGGCCATCGTCGCGCACCGAGAGCTGGGCGGCATCGGCGGCGATGATGATTGTGCTGCCGCCGGAGTAGCGCGCGGCATTCCCGATCAGATTGGTGAGGATCTGCTCAAGCGCGGCACGATCGGCGTGCAGCACATAGTCGGGCGGCACGTCGAGCCGAAGCCGCATCTGCTGCTCGGCCAGCAGCGGCGCAAACACGGCCTCAAGCTGGCGGCACAAATCCAGCAGCGGCACCTCGTCGATCTGGTCGAGCGGACGCGGCAAACGCGCCTGGGTGTAGGCGTCGAGCTGCGCTACCAGATCGATCAAGCGCTCGGTCTGCCCTTTGAGCCCATCGATCCGCTCGCCGGTGACCGGCAGCACGCCGTCTTGCATGGCCATGAGCTGGCTCAGCATCGCGCTCAGCGGCGTATTCAGCTCGTGCGAGGTATCCGAAAGCAGGCTTTTGCGCAGCTCTTCTTCGCGCGCCAGACGGCTGGTCAGAGCGTTGAAGGCCGCGAAGACGTGATCGAACTCGCGAATACCCGACGGCGGAATCGGCGTGTGGGCGCGGCT
>JAFAYS010000745.1 GCA_019240175.1 Chloroflexota bacterium
CGTTGAGGACGCGCTCACGGAAAGCGACGCCACGCATATCATTCACCTTGCCGCCCTGCAAGTGCCTTTCTGCAAAGCCGATCCTTCGCTGGGAGCGCGCGTCAATGTGGTCGGCACGGCGAACGTCTTCGAGGCAGTCAAGCGACATGGATTGCAGCGGGTTGTGTACGCCAGCAGCGCGGCGGTGTATGGCATCAGCGAGGATTATCCCCAAGGCCCGATCGCGCACGATGCGCCGCTGCGGCCTAACACCCACTACGGCGTTTACAAGCAGGCCAACGAAGGCACGGCCCGCATCTACTGGCAAGACGACGGCATTTCCAGCATCGGGCTACGGCCCTACGTGGTCTATGGCCCAGGCCGCGATCAAGGCTTGACGTCGAGTCCTACCACCGCGATGCTGGCCGCCACGCTCGGCCAGCCCTACCAGATTCCCTTTGGCGGGCGCTTTGACCTGCAGTTTGCCGACGACGTAGCCCAGGCCTTTATCCGCGCCGCGCGTGTGCCCTTCGACGGAGCCGATGTTTTCAACCTGCGCGGCAGCATCGTCCATAGCCGCGAGATCATCGCCGAGATCGAGGCGGCGGTACCAGCGATCCAAGGCCAGCTCAGCTTCACGGATGTGCCGCTCGGCTTTCCCGAGGAGATGGACGATACGCCTTTGCTCAGCGTGCTCGGCCCGCTGCCGCACACGCCGCTCAGCGAAGGCATTGCGACGACCATCGCCACCTTTCAGCAAGCGATCGCCGATGGCCGGCTCGCGCCGCGCTTGCCATGAGTGGAGACACAAGCATGACCGCGTTACAGGGCAAGGTGGCGATCGTAACCGGCGGCAGTCGCGAGATCGGGGCGGTGATGGCCGAGGCACTGGCGCGGGCCGGCGCAGCCGTGGTGATCGCGCACCACGCCGAACCGGAGCTAGCCGCAGCAGTCGTCGCGCGCATCCAGGCAAGCGGTGGCCAGGCGCTGGCCGTGGACGCCGATCTTTCGAATGTTGCGGACAACCAGCGGCTGGTGGCACACGCGGTCGAGGCGTTCAAACGGCTGGACATCTTCGTGGCCAATGCCGGGCTAACCATGTGGGGGCCATTCCTGGAAGTCGCCGAGGAAACCTGGGATCGCATCGTCGATTTGAATCTCAAGGGCTCATTCTTCGGCGCTCAAGCCGCCGCACGCCAGATGATCGCCCAGCGCGTGGCTGAGCCGGATGCCTGGGATGGCGGGCGCATTGTGTTCTCCTCGTCGGTCACCGGCGTGGCGGCGCTAGCTAACTGTTCGCCCTACGGGGTCACTAAAGCCGGCCTGCGCCACATGGCGACGGTGCTGGCGCTTGAGCTTGGCGCGTATGGCATCACGGTTAACGCGCTGGGGATTGGCGCGACCGTAAACGAGCGCAACCTGCGTGACGATCCGGAGTACGAGCCGCACTGGGCGGGCGTGATCCCAACCGGGCGCTGTGGCCAGCCCGAGGATGTGGCGGCGGCGCTGCTCTACCTGGTGTCGCCGGCGGCGCGCATGGTCAACGGCCACACGCTGATGATCGATGGCGGTTGGACGGCGGTTGGTCACGTGCCGTAGCAGCGCGATCGTCGCTTAGCGCCGCTCCCACACACCTGGTACAGCTATGACGACAGGGGAAGGAACGTTATGACAACTTCCACCACGCGACCCGCGCGCCGGTTCCGCTCACGCGACTGGTTCAACGATCCCGCGCGCCTCGACCAGACCGCGCTTTATCTTGAGCGCTTCATGAACTATGGCATCACGCCGCAGGAGCTGCGCGCGGGCAAGCCGATCATCGGCATCGCCCAGACCGGCAGCGATCTAACGCCTTGTAATCGCATCCATCTAGAGCTGGCGCAGCGCGTGCGCGACGGAATCCGGGATGCGGGCGGCATTCCGATGGAGTTTCCGGTACATCCGATCTTCGAGAACTGCCGCCGCCCCACGGCTGCACTCGATCGCAATCTGGCCTACCTGGGCCTAGTCGAGATCTTGTATGGCTACCCGATCGACGCGGTGGTGCTGACCACCGGCTGCGACAAGACGACGCCCTCGGCGCTGATGGCCGTTGCAACCGTCGACATTCCGGCGATCGTACTCTCGGGTGGGCCAATGCTCGACGGGTACTTCGAGGGCGAGCTGGTCGGCGCGGGCACGATTATCTGGAAAAGTCGTCGCCGTCTGGCAGCCGGGCTGATCGACGAGGCAGAGTTCTTTGAGGCGGCGCTCGCCTCCGCGCCCTCTGCAGGGCACTGCAACACGATGGGTACCGCCTCCACCATGAATGCCGTCGCCGAGGTGCTGGGCATGTCGCTGCCCGGCTGCGCGGCGATTCCCGCGCCCTACCGTGAGCGCGGCCAGATGGCCTACGCGACCGGGCGGCACATCGTGGACATGGCCTACGCCGACCTGCGGCCCTCGCAGATCCTGACGCGCGAAGCCTTCCTCAACGCGATTGTCGCGATCGCCGCGATCGGTGGCTCGACCAACGCCCAGCCGCACCTGACGGCCATCGCGCGTCACGCGGGCGTAGATCTCAGTCCCAGCGACTGGGCACACGGCTATGATATTCCGCTGCTGGTGAATATGCAGCCCGCCGGCAAGTATCTAGGCGAGCGCTTCCATCGGGCAGGCGGCGTGCCGGCAGTGCTGTGGGAGCTGATGCAGGCGGGCCAGCTCAACGGCGAGGTGCTGACGGTTACTGGCCGCACGCTGGCCGAGAACATCGCCGGACGTGAAAGCACCGATCGCGAGGTAATCACGCCCTACGCGGCACCGCTGAAACCACAGGCCGGCTTTCTGGTGCTTTCCGGCAACCTGTTTGATTTCGCAATTATGAAAACCAGCGTCATCTCCGAGGAGTTTCGACGGCGCTATTTGCGCGAGCCTGGACGTGAGGGCGTGTTTGAAGGCCGCGCGGTGGTCTTTGATGGTGCCGAGGACTACCACGCCCGCATCAACGATCCGGCGCTGGCGATCGACGAGCACAGCATCCTGGTGATCCGTGGCAGCGGCCCGATCGGCTGGCCGGGTGGCGCGGAAGTGGTCAACATGCAGCCGCCGGATGCGCTGCTACAGCGCGGTATTACGGCGCTACCCACCATCGGCGACGGTCGACAATCGGGAACCTCCGACAGCCCCTCGATCCTTAACGCCGCTCCCGAGAGCGCAGTTGGCGGCGGCCTGGCCTGGCTGCGCACCGGCGACATGATCCGCATTGATCTCAACGCCGGTCGCTGCGATATGCTTGTGCAGGCGGCGGAGATCGAGCGCCGCAAACAGGACGGCATCCCGTCGGTGCCGGAGAGCGCCACGCCCTGGCAGGAGATCTACCGCGCTACGGTGAGCCAGATGGACAGCGGCGGGGTGATAGAATCCGCCCTGAAGTATCGCGACGTAGCAGCGAAGACGCCACGGCATAACCACTAAGCCGATCATTTCCCAATCTCCACCTCCGCGAGATTGTCGCCCATCTCAAGGTCGATCAGCAGGTACGATGGATCGATGCCGGCGCGGTCGGGCTTGCCCGGCACGGTCACGGTGATTGTTTGCGCGCCGGAGCGGACGCGATGCATCTGCATGTAGAGCGGCCTGCCTGCTGCCTCGCCCTCGTCGTCGGGCGCGAAGACTCCGACTTCGATCCAATCATCCATCGGCACCTCAGCCTCAACGCCGGCTTCGTCGACCACCACCTTGCGCGCCCGCACGTCCACCATCACCTGCCAGATGTCCGCATCGATCTGCTCTGCCGTGGCTCGCTCGGCCTTGAGTTCCCAAAAGCTATTTGCTTCGAAAAGATCGTGCAGCAGGTATTGCAGCGAGTCGGGCGTGGCCGCCTGTAGCTCCCGGTACAGATCGAGCGTCGTCACCAGCACGCCCGAGTCGTGCTGCGCGAGCAAGCGCCGGAGCGCGCCGTTCACTCGCTCCTCGCCGATATACTGGCTCAACGCGTACATCGCCCAGGGCCCTTTGCGGTACTGGTGAAACTCGTCGGTCGCCCGCAGCAGCGGGACGGCAGCGCGCCCGTGCGGCGTCTCCTCCTCCGCGCCCCGCTCGCTCAGGATCAGCCGGCGCAGATGCTCCTGGCCGTAGGTTTTCCTCACAACCTGATACGCGGAGTACTGCGCCAGGCTCTCCGAAAGCAGCGGGTTGCCCTCGACACGGATCGGCGCGAGATAGCTGCCCCACCACTGGTGCGCGACCTCGTGTGCGACCACCGAGAACGGCAGATCGAGGGCTTGCGGATCGCGCTGCGGATCGAAGAGCGAAAACCCTTCTTGAAAGGTGATCAGGCTGGCATAGGCGTGCATACCGCCGTAGCCGGGCTGCTCCACCAGACTGAGATGGCGGTACGGGTAGGGGCCAAACTGATCGGTGTAGTAGTCCAGCGACGCGCGAACACTGCGCAGCATGCGGTCCAGGTTCCTGGTGTGCTGCGGGTGATGGAAGATTCGAATCGCGACATCATGCCATAGCTCCTCACGCACCGCGTAGTCGGCGGAGAAGAACGCGTACTCGTTGCCGATCGGCGCGTCAGTGGCATAGCGAAAGTAGCGCCGATCGCCTGCCGTCCACGTTTCCCGCAGTGCGCCCGGCGCGACGGCAATCTGATCGTCGTCAGTACCGACAACCGCTTCAAAAACGATCGACTCCTCGCCCAGCGCATCCTGGCGCGCTTCGACAGCGTAGAGCGAGCGAAAGAAGGGCCGCGGTGCCAGACCATGCGCTTGACGCATTCCGGCATCATTCAGCTCACGGTTCGCCTGGTAGCCGATCGCGGGCAACCACTCCTCATTTGTGAAAAAGGAACCGTTCGCAACCACCGAGTCGTCGACATCAGTGTTGCGGAAGCCACGCGGCTCGGCGCGCACCTCGAAGCTAAGCCGTAGCTGGTCGCCGGGCTGAAGCGGCGTGGTCAAGCTATAGATCCGGTAGCCGAGAGCCTCGTCGGCCAGTGCCAGCGCAGCTGGTCGATCGAAGGTTACCGCTTCGGTCGCGACGCTCGGAATAGTCGCCAGGTGGATCGATTCGATAGCTGCCGCGCTGCGGTTCGCGAGGTGGTAGGTGCCGAGGATCGAGGCCCTGTGCTGCTCGGGATAGATCTCGACATGCAGGTTGACGCCGGTCAGCCGAGGCTGTGGCAAATCTTCGTAGCGCCCGTAGCGCCGCTCGTACTCGGCGCGTCGCTCGATCCCGCCGGATGCAGTGATGTACTGATTCAACACGCTGGTGTTGTAAAAGATGAATCCGCCCAGCGTAAAGATGAGTCCTACCGCCAACGTGGCAGCCCAGGCCGTCGATCGTGTGAAGCGGCGGTGTGCCAGCCGCAGCCGTGCTCCGATGCTTTCCTCCTTGCCGCGCACCCAGAGCAGCCGCGCCAGCACTGCCAGCAACAGCGCCCACGCCGCCCAGTACAGCTTGAGCCACAGCCACGGCCCGAGCGACGAGCCAAAGCGACGAGCCAAAGCCGCGCATGTCGCTGTAGGACCACTGCGGGCCAGAGCCGTAGATCAGCAGGTGCTGCTCGATCCCGAGGCTGGCAGCAAAGGCGATCGACGCGTAGACGACCAGCGCTACCAGGTGGCCGACGTATTTCTGCCTGACCAGCGCCTGCACCACGAGCGCAAGCAAGGCGAAGAGCAGGTACTCGGGAAGCTGCAGCCCGAAGAGCACATGCAGATACAGCCCGATCGCGAACTCGTCATAGCCCAGACGCACCTGAACCAGCACGCCAGCCAACACCAGGAGCGCCGTCCACGCGACGAGCACAAGACTGAGGCCGAGGAACTTGCCCAGCAAGAGCGCCCACTCCGGCACCGGCGCGGCGTCGATGATCTCGCTCAGGCCAGCGTCGCGCTCCTGCCAGACGAGCTCGCCGGCGTAGAGCACGATCAGCAGCGGAACAATCACCCAGGGCGTAAAAGGATTGG
>JAFAYS010000841.1 GCA_019240175.1 Chloroflexota bacterium
CGCCGCCTTATCGAAAGCCTCGCCCGCCGCATCGTCGCGCGTCTGACCGAGCAGCTGGTAGTCGCCGTGATCGCGCAGCAGCACCAGCGCCGTGTGGCCACCCGAGACGACCAGGCAGACCAGCGGAAACTCAGGTGCCGGCTCAAGCTCGGCGGTCTCTGCTTGAGCGCCGACGATCTGCGGGTGGAGCCAGTTAGCGTAGATGTGCGCCTCAAGGTGATTCACCGCGACCAGCGGCTTGTTGCGCGACCAGGCCAGGCCCTTGGCGGCATTGACGCCAGCCAGCAGCGCGCCCGGCAATCCAGGTCCGTAGGTACACGCGATCGCGTCGACATCGGCCCAGCCGTTGGGCAGCGGTACCAGCGCCTCGCTCAGCACAGGGGCGAGCGTGGTGATATGTTCGCGCGACGCCAGCTCAGGCACGACGCCGCCGTAGCGCTCGTGGAGATGCATCTGCGAGGCGACAACATTCGACACGATCACGCGGCCATCGCGGATCAGCGCCGCCGCCGTCTCGTCGCAGGATGTTTCCAGCGCTAAAATAGTAAAGCCAGGTTTCAATTCTTGCATAGGTGTTATTGTAACAAAGCGCCGCGATCGCGTGCTGAGGCGAAACAAAAACGAAGAGACGACCCCCTGGATCGTCTCCACGCTCAAGCGATCGGTTACAACTGTACTGGATTAGCGGCCAACCTCGCGTGATTGCAGCGGCTGCGACTCTTTGCGCTCTAAGTCGGCGCGCGGCGATGTGCGCGTCGAGGTGCTGCTGCTGCTGCGCGAGCCGCGACCGAAAAGATAGCCCAGGCCCAGCACCGCGACTTCCAAAACCCAGAAGCCGGCCTTGGGATAGCGCAGCCACTGCGGTGCCGAGAACTCGGCGCTGGTACTGGCGTAGGTGCCGCGCAGCGCGATCTGCTCGCTCAGGTCGCGAATATGATCGATATGCGCGCGGTTGTACGCCTCGATCAGGCTGCTGCTCTTGCCGCTCATGTCGGTCTCTTCGAGGAGCTCGCGGCACATCGCCACGCCGTTTTCCTCGCCCAGCCGCATCGCGATCAGCACGTCGCGCACCGAGCCCGCTGCCTGTAGCCGTGTGATCACGCGGACGCTGCTTTCCATGATGCCCGTGCGATCTTCGGGATCGCGGCCCAGCTTTTTGATGCGCTTCCTGAAATCGTCGGCAAAATCCAGATGCGTCGAGCGCAGCTTGCCGAACAAGGTAAACACATCGCCTTCTTCGATGCGGCCCATCGCGACGTCATAGGACTCGGCGGCGGCCAGCGATGCGGAGTACAATCCGGTCAGGATCAGCGCCTCGGCTGCCTGCTGCTCTTTATTTCCCCGAAACCAAGCCATTAGACAATCCTCCCTGTAGCTCTTGAATTTACGATCCTGCAACTACCATGCAATGACAGCAAACAGTATGCCGACAAGCGTCGCTATGCTATAATCGTGCGACAAATAACATTAGCCCCAGGCGACCGTCGCGCCGTATAGCGTTGCCGGTCTTGACATGTGTTAAGGAGTAGAGAAGCGGCTATGAAGGTCTCCTGTTTGCAAGAAAATCTCAAGCGCGGCCTGTCGATTGTGAGCCACGCGGTAGCCTCGAAAAGCACGCTGCCCGTGCTTTCTAATATTCTGCTCACGACTGAGGGCGGGCGTCTGCGGCTCCAGGCCACCAATCTCGAGGTCGGCATTACCTGCTGGATCGGCGCAAAGGTTGAGGATGAGGGTGCCGTGACGATTCCGGCCAAGCTCCTCTCCGATTTCGTCGGCAATCTGCCCAACGACGCGGTGGTGCTTGCGCTCGACGAGCGGACCCAAACAGTGAACCTGCGCTGCGCTCGCTCCGAGGCCAATATTAAAGGCATTGAGGCCGACGAGTTCCCGTCGATCCCGACCGTGGACGCCGACGAGCCCACGATCTCGCTCGCGCCCGACACGCTGCGTGAGGCGATCAACCAGGTCGCGTTTGCCGCCGCCACCGACGACACGCGGCCCGTTTTGGCTGGCGTGCTCTTCAAGCTACAGGGCAATACGATCACCTTCTCGGCGACCGACGGCTTCCGGCTAGCGGTGAAAACGATCGATCTGCCGGAGCCCGCGCGCGTGGCGCAAGAAGTGATCATGCCGGCGCGCGCACTGATCGAGCTGGGCCGCATCATCGGCGACAGCGAGAATCCGGTCGATATTACAATCACGCCAAACGGCAGCCAGGTCTTGTTCCACACCGACAACGTGGACCTGGTCAGCCGCCTGATCGACGGCAAGTTCCCGGATTACCAGCGGATCATCCCCAAGCAATACTCGACCCGTGCGGTGATGGATCGCGGCTCGTTCCTTCAGGCGACCAAGCAAGCCTCGGTGTTTGCGACGTCAAGCGCCAACATCGCCAAGGTGACGCTGGAGTCGGGCGCGGAGTGGGGGCCGGGCAAAATGACGCTCTCGGCCAACGCGACTGAGATCGGCGATAACAAATCGGAGCTTGAGGGCCAGATTACCGGCGAGGGGGGCCAGATCGCGCTGAATGTCAAGTTCTTGCAGGAGGCGCTCAACGTCATGGACACGCCGCAGGTCGGCTTCGAGATGCAGACTCAGGCTGCGCCTGGTGTGTTCCGCCCGGTCGGCGACGAAAGCCTGCTGATCATCGTGATGCCGATGACGGTACGGTAAAAAGAACTAAGAACCAAGAACCAAAGAGGCTTTACTCACCTTCTGGTTCTTGGTTCTTGATTCTAATTTTTGGGATTAACGAATGCGCTGCAAGATCGTCATGAGCCGCGCGTGATCTTCACGCAGCAGCAGCGCCAGCTGACGGCCAGCGCTCACCAGGAACGCGTAGCGATCGGTCTGCACGTCGGCGGCGCGGCGCAGGGCTGCAGCCAGCAGCTCGTCGGCGGGCAGATCGCGCGCGGACAGCACCGTAGGCAAGAAATCCAGCCGCTGGGTAAACCGGCGCAGCTCGTCGTTATCGCAGATATGCACGCTGTAGTGGATCGGCGGCGGCAGCGGCGGCAAATACTGGCGGATCGCGGGACCGTCGCAAAACCCGATGGTCAGGGCACGAAACTCAGTTTGCAGCACAACCTCAAGATCCGGATTCTCGGTGTAGATATCGCGGTCATACATTCCCTCACGGCCACGCACCACCGCTCGACCGCCTAATTCTCGGCTAGCTGTATGAATATCGTAAACCAGCGCGTAGGCTGAGCAGCCGTCGTGCCCGTCCGCCCGCACCAACGCGCCCAGCGGCGGCGCTTCCAGCAGACGATAGGTCCCGGCGACAAACGCGGTGCTGTTGGCTTCTATAATTTCACCGATTGGCATAGCTTCTGTTCTTTCTCAAGCAATGACTTGTGCTGTTTATTGTAGAAGAACAAAGAACAAAGAACAAAGAACAAATGAGAGCACCAAGTACCTAACGAAAGGACCGAGGAATCGTATGTCCGCTCGTCGCCCACTCCGTCTCGTGTTCATCTGTGTCCTCGCGCTATCGCTGCTGACCGGCTGCGTCACCTCGCTGGCTCCAGCCCGGCCACTCGTCGGCACCGGCACCGCTAACGAGCGCGCAGTTGCAGTCGCCGTGCAGGCCAACGGCATCAAGCACTATGTGTGGTCTGAATGCGACGGTGGCAGCTGCCAGATTGTGTATCAGCGCATCAAGTTTGGCGCGCCGATCTACCAGTATGTGCTAAGCGCCGCGCCCGGCGTAGCGATCATAAATCCTGATGTTGCCGTCACCGCCGATGGCCGGGCGTTTGTCACACGAAGCGTCTGTGCCGAGGGAGTTTGCACGGATGAGTACAGCATCTTTCCAGCGGATGCGAACGATACCACTATGATCGTCTGGCAGCCGCTCGCGGAGCCGGCTGCAAATAGCGGGGGACCGCCCAAGCTCAAAGCCCGCGATAACATTGTCTACGCCGTCTACCTGGTCACTACATCAGGCCCGCACCGTCTACGCTATCGCCAACTCAGCGGCGGCACCAGTGGCGGATACGTCGATCTGCGAGCGGATATGCGGCCCGCCGCTCCGAGCCTGGCGATCGGCAGCGATGGTGTGGTGCATGTAACCTGGGCCGCGCGGAAGATCGGCGCAAGCGAGATCGCGTATGGCAACAACAACGGCACAAGCGGTGATTTCAGCACTGTGTTCAGCTACGATAATGCAGGCGACTACAATTTTCGCGGCAGCGACATTGCGCTTGATCCCGATAACACGCCCTATATCGTGTATGCCTTCGACGATGGAGCCAACGATGTTGTGAGGATTCGCTGCGAGGCAGCCATTACCGATTGCTTCGGTGAGATCGGCACGCGCACAATCCCGCTCAATGCCGCGCAAAATCCGTGGCGCTTGCGCGGCAGCCCGCATATCCAGCTGCTGAGCTGGTCGCCGGCGGTGGTTTTTGCCGCCGACAACAGCGCCACTGACAATAACGAAATCTGGTTCTACACGCCGCCCAGCTCCGGCATCGATCCGGGACCAACTCGCGCAACGAATAATGCCGTGCAAGATGACGAGCCGCAGATTGTCGTCGAGCGCAGCAACTTTGGCGATGTTCCGGTCGTGGCCTGGCGCACGTATGAGCGAGTTACGTTCTCTGGCATCGATCTGGATTGTTCGCGGGATGCCTACATGTTCTATTTCGATACAACCACTGTGCGGCGGGTTTTCACGAGCACTGGCGGCTGCTTCAACGTTGGGCAGGAGCTGGCCGCGAATGGGCAGTGGGTTGCCGGCGT
Organism: Chloroflexota bacterium; assembly: GCA_019240175.1. Classification (GTDB taxonomy): domain Bacteria; phylum Chloroflexota; class Chloroflexia; order Chloroflexales; family Kallotenuaceae; genus LB3-1. The sequence goes on from JAFAYS010000841.1 coordinate 4,747, forward strand.
GTGGCTCGACTATTACAGCAGTGGAATCAGCAGGGTCGTTCCCTGGACCTCCCTCAACGCCAACACCAGGTACATGCCAATCACCGCCAAATAAAAGCTCCTGAGCCCAGTATGAATCAAAAACGTGCGAGCGGCTTGCTCGCACGTTTTGCATAGCAGATCGAAAATTATTGGATCAGTTCCAGCTGCGCTCGATCCACTCCTGAGGCTGCACGTTAATCGAGCCGATGCGCACATCCCAGTGCAGATGCGGCCCCGTCACCATGCCCTTGGCCCCGATCCGCCCGAT
>JAFAYS010000842.1 GCA_019240175.1 Chloroflexota bacterium
GAGTGGCCGCCGAGATCGAAGAAGTTGTCGGTGATGCCGATCGGACGCAGCTGTAGCACTTCTTCCCAGAGCTGCACCAGCTGAAGCTCGATTGTGTCACGTGGTGCGACAAACGTGCCGCTGAGCTCGGGCCGCGTTAGCTCGGGAGCCGGCAGCGCCGCGCGGTCGATCTTGCCGTTGACGGTATGCGGCATCTCGTCGAGCAGCACCACGATCGAGGGCACCATATGTGCCGGCAGTCGCTCTTGCGCCATGCGCCGCAGCTCGGGCACTAGCTGCTGGTTGGTCTGGCGTGGCTTGGGCTGATTGGCAAACTTGCTCCACGTTTGGAAGCGCTCCCGAGCAGGTTCTTGGATCGACATAAAATAAGGCGTTTGCTCTGTCGCTCGTCGCTCGCAGACCAGATCAAACGTCGCGGGTTGCGCGCTGTCGCTCCACATCACCCCTAGCGCATACGGTAGCCGCTGCTCCAAAGCCCACAAATCTTCCGGTTCGATGCCTGTTCGCGCTGCTTCCGCCTCTAGCGCCGCCCGCAGCTCGCCGACAGTCGCAGTGTCGGGCGTGCTATCCAGCAGCGCAAGCAGCTGCAGCGGGAGTGCCAGGCGCGGATTGGGCACGCCGGTCACGACCAGCCGGTCGATCTGCTTTTCATGCAAGATCTGCTCGATCCTGCCGATGCTGAGCTGCTGCGACGACCAATCGAGGGTTGCGGTCTCCGCATGTGGCGGCGGCGCGCTCTCGATGTGTAGCACGACGTCGTAGCGAAACTGCGTAAACTCATTGTGGAAACGACCGCGCTTGATCTGCATCTCGACGTGGCCGATGCGCGGCAGATGCTGTTGCAGCGTGTGGAAAAAGTCCGGCGCGACGACCAGCTCTTCTTCCTGTGCCTGATGTTTGTGAATCCGCTGCCGCAGCTGGTGCAGCGCCGCACTGCTGGGCGCGCGATGCCATTGCACCAGCGCGTGAAACGTTTCCAGCAGATCGTAGTTGCGCACATCGCCGATGAAGATGCGCCCGCCCGGCTTGGTGACGCGCACAGCTCCGGCGAGCACCTGCACCAGGTACTCGATGCTCGGAAAATACTGCGCCACTGAGTTGATCGCAACTACGTCGAAGCTGCCGGGCTTGAGCGTGTCGAAGCGATCCGCCGCCTGGTGCAGCAGTTTGACGTGCTCTAGATTCTGCTCTAGCCGATCCAGCTGCTGCCCAAGATAGCGCAGCGCCTCGCCTGAGAAATCCGAAGCCCAATACTCTTCGCAGTGCGGCGCGATGCGAAAAAGCAGCATGCCAGTGCCACAGCCGATCTCCAGCATGCGGCGCGGTTTGAGCGCCAGGATGCGCTCGGCGGTATGCTCGACCAGCTCACGGATCGCGGGCTCAGGCAGCGGCAGGCCATCGTAGCTGCTGTTCCAGCCCACGAAGTTAAGTGTTGGGTCCAGGTTGGCCGAGCGCTCGCGATATGTTTCGTCGCTGAGCGTTTGCCATTGCTCGACCTGCTCCTCAGAGCTGGTTGCGTCCAGGCGCTGGGTTACATACGCTACCAGCCGCTTGGTGCCTGGCGCATCTTCGCGCAGCAGCACCGCGCTTTCGCGCACGCCAGGATGCTGCTGAAGGATCGTTTCGATCTCGCCGAGCTCGATGCGGTAGCCGTGCAGCTTCACCTGTCGATCGACGCGATCCACAAATTCGAGCGTGCCGTCTGGGCGATAGCGCGCCAGGTCGCCGGTCTTGTACAGCCGCGATCCTGCGACTATGCCAAAAGGATTCGGCACGAACTTTTCGGCGGTCAGCGCGGGCTGGTTGAGATAGCCGCGCGCCACGCCCACGCCGCCGACGTAGATCTCACCGGCCTCGCCAAACGGCACCGGATTCAGCGCGCGGTCCAGCAGATACACCTGATGATTGGCGAAGGGCCGTCCGATTGCTGGGCGGCGTCCATCGGCCACACACGCGCCGATCGTCGCGCCAACCGTGGTCTCGGTCGGGCCGTAGCCGTTGAAAAAGCGCCGCAGTCGTCCGCCGGTCAAACCCTGCCAGCGCGCGACAATCTCGTTGGTGCAGGCCTCGCCGGTCGAAACGATCGTATGCAGATCCGGTACCTGCTCGGGTGAGAGCGCGGCCAGCACCGCCGGCGGCAGCGTTGCGATAGTGATGCGCTGCTCGCGCAGCAGCCGCGTCAGCGCGAGGCCCGGCCCGCGCGCATCCGGCGGTGTGATATACAGCGTCGCGCCGGTCAGCAGCGCCATCACAATATCCCACAGCGAGGCGTCAAAGCCGAACGAGGCGAACTGAAGAATGCGATCAGAGGGCTGCGCGTCTAAAGTCAGCGCCAGAACTGTGCCCAGGTTGCACAGCCCACGATGCGGGATCAGCACGCCTTTAGCCTGGCCGGTCGATCCCGAGGTGTAGATCGCGTAGGCCAGGTTATCGGGTCGTGTGTCGCAGGCCAGATTGTGCTCCGGCTCCGCGGCGATGGCGGACCAGGCTGGATCGAGATGGATCACCTGGGCGCTGGTGTTGAAGTGCTCGGTGGCGATATGCGGCTGGCTGATCAGCACGCGCGCCTGCGTATCGTTGAGGATAAACGCCAGCCGCTCGGCAGGATAGGCTGGATCGAGCGGGACATACGCGCCGCCGGCTTTGATCACACCCAGGATCGCGACCATAATCTCCAGCGAGCGATCCATGCAGATCGCAACCAGTGTTTCTGGTCGCACATTGTGCCTGCGCAGCTGATGCGCGAGTTGGTTGGCGCGCTGATTAAGCTCTCGATAGGTCAGGCAACGATCTTCAAAGACTACCGCGATCGCATCCGGGGTATACTCAACTTGTGCCTCGAACAACTGATGAAAGCACATCAATGCCGGATAGTCGACGTCCGTCGTGTTCCAGGCTGCTGGAACGTAGTGCTGCTCGACCTGGATCATCATGATCAACTCCACGTGTTGCCACGGCAAGAATGGCTGCGACGACGCGTATGCGTGCCGCAGGGGGTGATGGGTTGAAGGTGTTATTCATGATTAGTGTCCCGGCATTGCTACAGGCGTTAGCACAGGACAAAGGTTGTTGGACTCAGCCGGCAATGGGTATGCGGAGTACCTGCGTCGCTCCCAGAGCTCGCGGAAGAAACGGCGGTTGTGCATAGTGCGCCAAAGCATCATCGTTTCGTCGAAATCAAGGAGCGCTTCGATCAGGAGAAATAGATCGGCGGTTGGGTTGGCCTGCGGGATGACGACATAGATGTGATCCGGTGTCAGGTTGCGACGCGCGAAAAGATCAAGGTGTTCATTGGAATGCCGCAGCTGCCCAGCAGCGGGCTGAAGGTCGGGTAGCTCATGGAGGCGCAGGTAGTCGCAGTAGTGCGGTTGATCCTGGTGCGCGACGTGATGACCGCAGGCTAAGATGTAAGCCATAGTACGTGCTGCCTTATATGAGCGTTCTACAGAATGATGACAGCTAAAGCAATCGAAGCGCGCCACCTAAGCGTGCTTAAGTCCCGCTCGTGAGTATGAATCGACATTGTATACTGAGAGCTTGGTTTAGGCAGAGCTTAGGGAAGATCTGTATAGACATAATCTCCCTGATCTGCTGTTTAGTCAAGCTCGTCTGGGGTATTTTAAGTAAATAATTGGTAAAATGCATACTATCGCGTATTGTACTGGATTCGAGTGATCTGCCCCATAGGCGGTTAGTCCTGATACTCGGGTGGAACGTTGCCGA
>JAFAYS010000864.1 GCA_019240175.1 Chloroflexota bacterium
ACTGGCACAACGCCAAAGATCTGCTAGGCTACTTCAACGGCCTGACCAACACCTTTCACCCGACGGCCTTTCTGCGCTTTCTGCACCGCGCCGCCGCCGATCCGCAGCAGCCCTACTATGTTTGCCTGGACGAGATGAATCTGGCACGGCCTGAGTATTACCTCGCGCCGATTCTGTCCGCGCTGGAAACCGCCGAGCACACGATCGATCTGGGCGTGCCGAGCAGCACCGTCGCCACCGTGGACGGCGAGACGTTGCGCAATCCGTTCACGCTGCCGCTGAACGTGCATCTGACCGGCACCGTCAACGTCGACGAGTCAACGTTTGGCCTGTCAGATAAGCTGCTGGATCGCGCCAACGTGATCGAGCTGACCGATGTCGATCTGCAAGCGTTTCGCCGCAGCTACCGCGAGCCGATCGATCCCGACGCCTGGCAAACGATCGAGCAGGTCGAGGCAATTATGCAGGCTGCCGGCCAGCCCTTCGGCTACCGCACGATCGCCGAGATGCTGCGCTACGTGGCGACGGCCAAGGGTGTACTGCCGACTCAAGACGCGATCGATCTTCAGATTAAGCAGAAGGTGCTGCCCAAGCTGCGCGGCGAAGATACGCCCCGGCTCAGGCGCACGCTCGGCCAGCTGTATGAACTGTTTGCAGGCGCGGCCTATGAGAGTCAGCGCGATCTACCGTCAAACGCGCCGTTTCCTGAGGCAGCGGCCAAAGTCCGGCGTATGCTGGAGCGACTGGATCAAGAAGGCTTTACCGATTTCTACGGCTAGTTTATCGCGACTCAGCGGCGATGCGGCCAGCACAACCAGGAGCAAGCATGATGATCAACGTGCGACCAATGACCGAGCAAGATATTCCGGCGGGAGCGACTGCCCAAGCCGAGGCCTTTGGCTGGAATCCCGAGAGCATGATCCAGCGCTACGCGGATAATCCCACCTACACCTGGCGCGACGCCTGGGTGGTCGAGGAAGACGGCGAGATCGGCGCGGCGGCTCTGGCGGTCCCGCGAACCTGGTGGTTTGGCGGCGCAAGCTATGCCGTCAGCGCGATCGCGGCAGTTGGTGTGCGGCCTGTGGCTCGGCGGCGCGGCTATGCCAGCCAGATGATGCGCGGCATCGTGCGCGCTGATCACGAGGCGGGCCGGCCATTCTCGCTGCTATTTCCGTTTCAGCACGGCTACTATCGCCGCCTGGGCTACGCGACCGTCGGCCTCACGCACTTTTACCGCGTGCCGGTCAGCCGCATCCACGATCATCCCGAGCAGCGACGACGTATCCGCGCGGCTCGCGAGACCGACCACCAGGCGATCTACGATCTACATCGCCAATCGCTGCTGGGTGGCCTGGGCGGCCTGGAGCGCACCGCCCGCCAGTGGACTGCGCGCTGGACCAAAACCGACGAGCATTGGGTTGTGTATGATCACGATGGCCTGCAAGGCTACCTGGCCTACCAGCCGATCGAGAACGAGATCAGCGTGCGTGAGATCATTGCAACCACACGTGAGGCTGAGCGGGGCCTGTGGTCGTTTCTGGCGGCCCAGATCGAGCAGCACACCGCCGTCACGTATCACGCGCCGACCGACAAGCCGCTCTGGTCGATCTTCCGCGAGCCGCTGATGCACGAGGCGGCCAACCGTGGCTTTGTGCTCCACGATATCGCCGCGCTAACAGCTGGCCTGATGGCGCGACTGGTCGATGTACCGGCAGCTTTTGCGCGTCGCACGTTTCCAGCTGAGATCGGGGGCACGATCGTGATCGATCTGCGCGATTCTGTGCTGGAAGCGAACACAGGTACGTTCCAGATCCGCTTTGAGAATGGACACGCCGAAATTACACCAACGACCGATTCGGCAACGGCCAGCTGCGATATCGTAACGCTGAGCCAGCTGTTCTGCGGTGTGCTGCGGGCCGCAGACGCGCGCTGGTACGGCCAGATCACTGGCGACGACGCGACGGTCGCGCTGCTGGAACGGGCGTTCGGCGGCGTAACACCGTTTATTCATCCCGCCGATTATTTCTAACGAGAATCAAGAACAATTTGAGAGAACCAAGAACGAAGAACAGAGAACAAACCGAATCTCCTTTGTTCTTGGTTCTTTGTTTGCCTGTTCTCAGGCAGAGCCGCTACTCCCAATTGGGATCAATGTCCCAAGATCGACCTGAATATGCTACCATAGAGCGGTATAATCTCAGTGTGGAGGTTTGGTACTTATGTCTATTTCTGATCCAAGTATGTCTGTCGATCTTGACATTAAGCACAATATATTGGAAGCCATCGGCAACACGCCCCTGGTTCGTCTTAATAAAGTTGCCAAAGGCATCAAAGCCACGGTGCTTGTCAAATGTGAGTTTATGAATCCCGGCGGCTCGGTCAAAGACCGCATCGGGATCGCAATGCTGGAAGACGCCGAGCGCAAGGGCCTGATCAAGCCCGGCGGCACGATCGTCGAGGGCACCAGCGGCAACACCGGCGTCGGCCTGGCGATTGCGGCGGCGATCAAAGGCTACAAAACCGTTTTTGTCATGCCCGACAAGATGAGCGACGAGAAGATTCGCCAGCTGCGCGCGTTCGGTGCCCGCGTGGTGATCACACCGACCGCCGTCGAGCCGGATGATCCGCGCTCGTACTACTCGGTCTCGCGGCGCATCGCCGAGGAAACGCCCAACGCGATTCTGGCCGGCCAGTACTGGAACCAGGCCAATCCTGAGGCACACTACGCCACGACCGGCCCCGAGCTGTGGCGACAGACCAACGGCACGATCGACGTGTTTATCACCGGCATGGGCACCGGCGGCACGATCAGCGGCACCTCGCGCTATCTCAAGGAACAGAATCCCGGCCTGATCACGGTTGGCGTGGACCCCGTGGGCTCGCTCTACACCGAGTATTTCCGCACCAAGCAGCTCGGCCAGGCGCACTCCTACAAAGTCGAGGGCGTCGGCGAGGATTTCCTGCCTACAACCATGGACTTCAGCGTAGTCGACGATGTGATCCAGGTCGGCGACAAAGAGTCGTTCTTGATGACGCGGCGGCTGGTGCGTGAGGAAGGTCTCTTCTGCGGCGGCTCGTGCGGCATGGCAGTGGCGGGAGCGCTGCGCTGGATTCGCGCCAATGACCTGGGCGAGGACAAGACCGTGGTGATCCTGCTGCCGGATTCGGGGTCGCGCTACCTGTCCAAGATCTTCTCCGACGACTGGATGCGCGAGAACGGCTACCTGGAAAGCGGCACAGTCAGCGAGCTGCTGGAAGCGCGTAATCGTCCGCTGGTCACGGCCAGCTGCAACGATACGGTCGGCGCGGTGATTGGCCAGATGAAAAACGACAGCATCTCGCAGATGCCGATCGTCGACGACCAGGGCAAGCTCATGGGCCTGATCAGCGAGGTCGATCTGCTGAACTACCTGCTCAGCGGCGGCGGCGAGATCGACCATCCGATCTGCGACATTATCAGCAACGACGTCGCGACGGTCCAGCCCGACACCTCGCTGGATAGCCTGAGCGAGATCGCCAGCAAAGGCGCGGTCGCGGTGGTGGTCGACGACGACGGACAGCCGACCGGCATCGTCACCAAGATCGACATGATCGACTACCTGGCCAGCAAAGTGCGGTAAATAAACAGGCCCTCACCCCGTCCTATGAAAAGCCCCTCTCCTGTCAACCGAAGCGGAAGCCCGCTGAGGTTCGGGAAAGGGGTTGGGGTGAGGGCCTGCTTGACTCCTACGTCAGGTTCTCGAAGATGCCCGCCGCGCCCATGCCACCGCCGATGCACATCGTCACCATGCCGTAGCGCGAGTTGCGCCGCTTCATCTCGTTGAGCAGCGTAACGGTCAGCTTCGCACCGGTGCAGCCCAGCGGATGGCCGAGCGCGATCGCGCCGCCGTTGACATTAACCTTCTCCAGATCGATCTCAAGCTGCTTAACCACGCCCAGCGCCTGCGCCGCAAACGCCTCGTTCAGCTCGATCAGATCGATGTCTTCCAGCGTCAGGCCGGCTAGCTTGAGCGCCTTGGGAATCGCCACGACCGGGCCGATGCCCATCACCTCGGGCGGCACGCCACCAACCGCAAAGCTCACAAAGCGCGCCAGCGGCTTGAGCCCCAGCTCATCGGCTTTTTCGCGGCTCATCACCAGCACCGCCGCCGCGCCGTCGCTGGTCTGTGACGAGTTGCCGGCTGTCACCGTGCCCTTGACCGAGAAGACCGGCTTGAGCTTG
>JAFAYS010000884.1 GCA_019240175.1 Chloroflexota bacterium
GTACCTCGACCCGCAGCGCTGGCCGCGTAGAGATCCTGCTCGTCTTGATGGAAGCGCCGCCAGATGTTTCGGGCAGCTTCCGGCGACTGATAAGGACTTTGGTTGCGCTGTAGCGCCTGCGCGGCCAGATCGTAGGCCAGAAAATCAATCGGGCTCCGGCCCTGGCGTGCAAGCGTAATAAAGATCGGCAGCTGCGCAAGGAGCCACAGCACAAAGACGCTCCACAGCACGCCGACGAACCAGCGATGACGCCGTCGCACGTTCGAGGACTCCTTTTCATTGCTTGGTGGTGCGTGCCCGCTCAGGCGTGGTCACGCCTTTTATTGGGGTAAAGTAGAGTATAGCATGACTGATTAACGTCACTGCTCAGAACATATTAATCATGGCAAATTGTATCACTAAAGGCTGAAGCCCTGTGTCGGCTATACTTTGAGTCCGTTACTTTCGGGATACTATCGACATTTATTTTGATGGACACATTCTGAATGCGATATCACCCCCTTACTATTTCTGCTCCATCTGGGAGCAACCAAGGTTGAGAAAAATCTTACACAAGGTTGCTCCCCTTGGCTGATTAGAATCCTAACCAACCACGTATCTGCTTGAGGAAGTACTTGAGCAAATCGCCACGTACACCCGCCCACACTACGCGGGCCATCTTCAACAGGGTACGCTGAAGGTAGCGGAGACCGTGGTAATCGAAGCGCGCATAGGTTGGCCCATACTCATACGAGTAGAGTTCAGACAGCCAGCTGCCGTGCTTCCTGCCGCGTTTGTCGTACTTGTACTCGCGGCGGTAGGGCAGGTGCATCACGAGAACCGCTATAATACCGAGCAGGACTCCCAGCCAGCTATAGATAAATACATCGTCGAACAGATGAAAGATGAACATGGTCACGCTCCAGATGCTGTTGAAGAATGACCACCTTGCCGGACGATCACTCCGGCACCAGGGTGGCCCACTGGGCCACAGCACTGCGACACCTATAGCATCGCCGATGGAGCGCGTTGCATCTACGCTACCTTGACCACCAGATGACCACCAGGTGGAATACGGTGCGAGACGTATGCCGAGCATGACCAATCACAGCGAAAAGAGTTGTAGCCATGACCAACCCAGACGCTTTCCGCAATCACCTTTACCGATTGATGACGCAAAAGGATCGCTTTCCGGCAGCGCTGTCGAAGTTCAGCGGCGTCTCCGAGCGTACGATTGAAAACTGGGCCGCAGGGAAATCCAAGCCCACCCGGCGCGGCGGCCTGATCAATCTGCTCAAAGTCATAGCAGTGCTCTCACTGCAAGAGCAAGAGGCGGATCAGCTGCTCATCCTTGTTCCCCATCCAACCATCGCCGCGCTGCGTGACACCGCCCGCAAAAGCGCCGATCAGGAATTGCTTGCTGTGCTGGCCCCCTGGGAGGCTGGCGGCAGACTCTCGTCTGCGCTGCACCAGCTTCACGCTCCGACGAGTGATTTTGTTGGTCGTCAGCGCGAAACGGAGGATCTCGTCAACTCATTAGGTCAGGTATCCACAAAAGGTGCCATCGCGGCGATCAGCGGCGTACGTGGAATGGCCGGTATCGGCAAGACCGAGCTAGCCTATGTGGTTGGGCAGCGGCTCCATGATGCTTTTCCCGATGCCCAGTTGGTTATCGATCTTCAGGGCTCACGCGACCCATTACCACCAGAGCGTGTGCTGCAGCAGATCATCAGCGCGTTTTTTCCTGAAGAAAAGCTGCCTGAAGATCTAACATCGCTGACTGCCCGCTATCGCACTGTGCTCACCGGAAAGCGCGTGTTTATCCTGGCCGACGACGCCCACGATGCGCAGCAGGTGCTGCCTCTGCGTCCGCCTGCGGGCTCGGCGCTGCTGCTCACCAGCCGCTTTCGCTTTGATCTGCCCGGCATGACCACCCTCGACCTTGACGAGCTATCCGAGGCTGAGGCGATCTTGCTCCTACAAACGATCAATCCGGCGCTTCCTAAGGAGATTGCCGAAGAGATAGCTAGCCTCTGCGGCTATCTTCCGCTTGCTCTGCTTGTGGTGGCCGGCCTCACTAAGAAGACCACCCGCAGCCTCAATGAGTATGTCGCGCTGCTGCGTAATGAGCGCGAGCGCCTCAACCGCATGGCCGATAAACGTGCAAACCTCAGTGTAGAAGCCTCGCTCTCATTGAGCTACAAGCTGCTCAGCCCGTGGGAACAACATGTGCTCGCGCGCCTCGGCGTATTTGCCCCCAGCTTCGACCGCAAGGCCATAGAGGCAATCATCCCCACAGATGAGGGTGTCGATCTTGTTGATACGCTCGACTCGCTCTTCGAGGCCAACCTGCTGGAGTACGATGCGATCCAGGCTCGCTATAGTTTGCATGAGCTTGTGCGCATCTTTGCGCTGGCCCGGCTGCGCGAGAGCAATCAGGAAGAGCCCACTTATCTCCAGCACGCGCAATACTACATACAAATCGCAGAAGAAGCAGAGCGACAATTTTTAGCGGGCGGCGCACAGATTGTTGCGGGGCTGGCATTGTTCGATCGTGAGCGCGTCCAGATCGACGCCGCATGGAACTGGATGATCCAGCACGCCGGCAACTCAGTGGTCGACTCATTGTTGCTCATGATCACCGATGCTACGGCGTTTATTGGCGATCTGCGCTATCCGAAACGCATGATCGATTCAGCAAACAGAGCATCCGCACGTATTCCGCAGCTTGAGGCAGCTTTGGGCGCAGCGCGGCGACTCAATAATCGTCATGCGCAGGGAACTTTTCTCGGTAATCTTGGCCTGGCCCATGCCGACCTAAGTGATGCGCGTAAAGCCATCGACTTCTACCACCAACAACTACTTATCACTCGCGAGGTCGGCGACCGTCGCGGTGAAAGTGCGGCTCTCGGCAACTTGGGCAATGCCCTCACCAGCCTCGGCGATGCCCGTAAAGCCATCGACTTCTACCAGCAGGCGCTCGTCATCACTCGTGAGATCGGCGACCGCCAAGGTGAAGGCAATGCTCTCGGCTGCCTCGGCCTGGGCTATGCGAACCTCGACGATACGCGTAAAGCCATCAACTTCTACCACCAACAACTACTTATCACTCGCGAGGTCGGCGACCGTCGCGGTGAAAGTACGGCTCTCGGCAACTTGGGCAATGAACACATCAGACTGGGTGATGTCCACACAGCTATCGACTTCTACCAGCAGACGCTCGTCATCACTCGTGAGATCGGCGACCGCCAAGGTGAAGGGAATGCTCTCGGCAACCTGGGATTAGCCTATGCCGATCTGGGTGATGCTCGTAGAGCCATCGACTTTTACCACCAACAACTACTTATCACTCGCGAGATTGGTGACCGTCGCGGTGAAAGTGCGGCTCTCGGCAACCTGGGAAGTGCCTACGCCAGCCTGGGTGATGTCCACACAGCTATCGACTTTTATCAGCAGGCGCTCGTCATCACTCGTGAGATCGGCGACCGCCAAGGTGAGGGCAATGCCCTCGGCAACTTGGGCAACGCCTACTTCAGCCTCGGGGATACTCACACAGCCATCGACTTCTACCAGCAGACTCTGGCCATCGCCCGCGAGATCGGTGACCGCCAAGGCGAGGCCGAGACAAGTTGGAACTATGGTCTGACACTCATCGGTGAAGGTGGGTCATCATCAGCGCTGCCCCTACTAGAGGCGAGTTTAGCGTTCTTTCAAGAGATCGATCACCCGCGTGCCGCAGCAATGGCCTCTACAATTGCTTATATCCAACAGCATGGCACACTTCCATCCACAACCGAGTACGATGATAGCTTTGCAGACTTGCCAGAGGCTGTCATTGAGGCGATCAAGCGGCGGGATGTGGCTGCGCTGCAAGCTGCCCTGGCAGCACTGCCAGCAGAAGAAGCCCGCGCGATCATTAGGCGACTGGAGCAGGCTGGCATTATTGGTGAACCCCCGCAGGCTAATATGACACAGGTACTGCAAAGATCCGCGCCGCTTCTCCGTGACATTGCCGCTGTCGCGGAGGGCGACGAGGAGCGCAAAGCCCAGATTGAGGCGCTGCTGCCACAGCTAGAGCAACAGGGCTGGCAGCTCACTACCGCCGTGCAGCGTATCTGGGCTGGCGAGCGCGATGCAGTTGCCCTCACGCAAGACATCGATCCGAACTCGGCGCAGCTCGTGCAGCGCATCCTCGATATGCTCACCGCGCCTGAGCCGCATGCTGAAGAGCACGATGATTTGCTATCGACGCTGCCTGAAGCTGTGCGCACAGCTTTAGAAGATTCAGATCCGGCGGTACTCCAAACAGCACTGGATGCCCTGCCGTCTCATGAGCGCCCACAGGTGGAGCAGACGCTGCTTAAAATCCAAGAGCGTGTCATCGCGCAGCTAGCTGAGGTCGACCCTCAAGAGATTCTCGCTTCCTTGCCGCAAGCTATACGCCAGGCGCTGGAACAAGAGGATCAGCAGGCGCTCGACGCAGCGTTTGAAGCGCTTCCACCCGAGCAGCAGCGCGAGGTCACCGTTGCTTTGGCCCAGATCCAAGCACATGCCCGGCTGCATAGGCGGCAGGAGGACCCGCGCGAGCGCTTCGCGCCACTGTTGCGCGACATTGCCCTGATTGCGGCGGGTGATGAGCAACGCCGCCAAGTTGTCGAAAACGCGCTAGAGCAGTTGGAGCAAGGTGGCTGGATGCTCCGCGAGCCAGTCCGGCGCATCTGGCTGGGCGACCGTGACGCGGCAGTGCTAACACCGGATCTTGATGAGCAGGACTCGCTGCTGATCGAGCGCGTGCTGGAGCTGGTAGCTGAGTACGAGCGCGCAGAGCGCAAAACGCCGGCTCAAGTGCTGCTGGAACTGCCCGAAACCGTGCGCCAGGCTATCGAGCAGCAAGACCAAGAGGGCTTCCAGGCGGCTGTGGCTGCATTACCAGCCGAGGAGCAAGAGCGCGTCTTGGCACTGCTAGCCTCGATCCAAGGAGCAGACGACACTGACGAGCAGCGCGAAGAGCAACCACGTCCCGCAATGCTGGCAGCCCTTCCCGAAGCTGTTCGATCGGCGCTGCAACGCAAAGATACCGTAGGGCTCCAGCAAGCCCTCGCCGCATTACCGCCCGACGAAGCAGCGGACATCGTTCAACAGCTTGAGCAAACCGGCATCATTGGCTCACAGCGCAGACCAGACGTCGAGCAGTTGATCCAGAACTTCTTGCCGCTGCTGGGTGATGTTGCCCTCGCCACTTATGGCAACACCATTGCTCGTGCGCTGGTCGAGGCCGTGCTGCCGCAACTGGAGGAGCAAGGTTGGCATCTCAGTGCCGCCATCCACCGCATCTGGACTGGCGAGCGCGATGATACAGCCCTGACAGCGGATCTTGACGAGCAGGACTCGCTGCTTGTGCGCCGCATCCTGAGCTTGATCGCCAGTGGACCAGACATGATCTTTGTGGCGGATTCGCTTCAGATCGTCGATCTGCATCGTCGGGCCAATCTCGCGCTTACACAGGCGCTGGCGGACAGTGATACAACTCAGCGACCCGCACTGGCAGAACATTTCGAAGATTTGGCAGGCCAAGCTGCACAACAACCGGGCGCGCCCTGGCAAGATCTGGCTTTAGATCTGCGGACATATGCGGCACAGCTGCGAGCAGCCGAGTAAAGCTCTTAATGAGTCGATTTTGCCTCAGTTAGCGCGATGAGTCATGGAACTCGCTAGCTACCAGGCCATCGTTGCGAGATCGCCTGGTAGCAAAGCAATTGCTTCCAGCCTATGTCTAACGCGGCGCTCAGCTCGCCACCGACTGCGCAAAATTCCGCTCGACGGCTTGCGGGTCTTGCTGAAGCCAGGCCGCCACCTGCGCCGCTACCTCGCCGGGATACACCTCTTCCTGGCCGGAGTGGAGCGCATCCAGCGCCGCCCGAGCAACGTCCGCCGCCTGCATCTTCGGCCCGGCGATTCCGTCGGTCATGTCGGTCTCGACATACGCCGGCAGCACGCCGACCACCAGCGTGCCCTGCGACCGCAGCTCGGCGCGCAGGCTCTGGGTCAGCGAGAACGCCGCCGCCTTGGAGGCCGAGTACGAGCCGTGGATCGGGCTGGCGACGCGTGAAAGGATTGACAGCACATTGATCAGCGCGCCGCCACCGTTGGTCGCGAGCACTGGCGCAAACGCGCGACTCATGCGCAGCAGTCCGAAATAATTAACTTCCATCTCAGCTCGCGCGCCATCCAGCGCATCCGCAGCGATAACGCGCGTATTGAGCGAGACGCCGGCATTATTCACCAACAGATTCACATCGCTCAGCCGCTGCACCGCGATACGCACCGATTCCTCGTCGGTAATATCGAGCTGCACCGGCATGATCCGGCTATCCTGCTGCGCCAGCTCCAACAGCGATCGCGGATTGCGCGCCGCCGCATACACGCGCTGAGCACCCGCCGCCAACAGCTCCTGCACAAACGCCGCGCCGATCCCGCGATTAGCACCCGTCACCAGCGCTACCGAACCTGCCACTGAAACGCCTGTTGTATCGTTCATTGCCTTACTTCCTTGCTTCGATTGAGACCAATCGGTCTCAAAATACGGTAAAAAAAGAGCTGATCAGGAAATCCTGATCACACTTAGACCGCGACTTGCTGTCGAATATAGTCGTTGATGTGCGCGAACGCGTGCTCGATATAGCTTGTATCACGGTGGGCGCGGCTCAACATGATCGCTCCTTCCAGTGTGCCGATGATCACTGTAACGACCGCTTTGGGCTCGACGGCTGTTCGCACGCTGCCCGCCGCCTGACCGCGCACCACGATCTCGGCGATCAGCGCTTCCCAGCGCGCTACGACTGACCGCGCACGCAGGAGCAACGCCGGATCGCCATCATCATTATCGATAACGGTGTTGAGAATCGGGCAGCCGCCGGGAATGGGCGGTTGGAGTGTTAATCGATGAAAGGCCGCAGCAACCGCCAGCAGTTGCTTGATCGCATCGGTCTCTGACTCAGCGGCTGCTACAAGACATTCCGTGCTTTGTTGCTGCGCGTAGTCAAAGGCCGCCAGCGCAAGCTCCTCCTTGCTGCCGAAATGACGATAGATCCCACCTTTTTGCAAGCCGGTAACGCTCATAATATCGCTCAGCGACGAGCCGGCGTAGCCGCGCTGATTGAAGAGCGTCGCCGCCTGCTTGATAATATGTTGTCGTGTGAGATCGCCTTTGGTCATGTTTCACCTACTAAGAGACCGAACGGTCTCTTTAGAGTATATACCGCTTTGCAAAAAATGCAAGGGGCAATTTTGTATCTGTCCCAGCCAAAAGCTGCGCATTACCCTCGATCATGCATGTGCGGCTCTTCAAGCTG
>JAFAYS010001209.1 GCA_019240175.1 Chloroflexota bacterium
GGTAGTCGATCCAGGCGTTCGGGCCCCAGGTCCAGGAGCGGGTGGTTTGGCCCTGCTGCACTGCCTGATCGGCGGCGCGCCAGACCTGCTCGAAGCGCGGCGAGGCAAAGTTGTTGCGATTGCCGCTCCAGGGCGCTGCCTGGGTGGGAAGAGCACTGAGTAGAACCGCGCTCAGGCTTGAAACGGCGAGACCATGTTTCAGCCAGCGCATTGAACGACGATGTGACATGCTATCCTCCTTGATGGATGTACGTATGTAAGAATGCTTCGTTGTTTTGGAATGTCCCGATTGTAGCAAGAAGCATTCTCCCCTAGAATGAAGTGACTGTGAAAACACCCTGATTTTCACACAACACTCGTATCAGGTTTACAACGTCGTAATTCACACATGTGTCAGGTAGCAGTAACATGATATTCGAGCGGTTCTACGTCATCATGTCCTCCATAACATTTTTTCGATGTTTCATAGATTATTGATCAGTTGTCAAAACTGTATTAAGTCAGGTGCTTAACCTATATGCAACCACAAAGCCCAGTATTATGGCCCTTAACGGCTTCGATCAACGCGCACGATCAGCTTTCAATCGGCGGCTGCGATGTCGTGACGCTGTCCCGCGAGTTCGGCACGCCGCTGTATGTGTTCGACGAGCACACGTGTCATCGTACGGCAGCACAATTCAGCTCAGCGCTGCAACATTCGTACCCTGGCGCGAGTGCCGTACACTATGCAGGCAAAGCGCTGCTCAACACGGCGCTCGCGCAGCTGGTGACGCGCTGGGGCCTGGGTCTGGATTGCGTTTCGCTGGGTGAGCTGGCGATCGCGCGTCAGGCCGGCGTGCCGCTGGAACATGTGCATCTGCACGGCAACGCCAAGCCACGCCGTGAGCTTGAGCAGGCGCTTGACTGGGGCGTGGGCCGAATCATGGTCGATAGCCTGGACGAGCTGCGTCTGCTGGCTGAGCTAACCCGTGATCGCGCCACGCCCCAGTCCATCCTGCTGCGAGTCAATCCCGGCGTCGATGTCCACACCCACGCGCATATCCAGACCGGCCAGCTCGACTCGAAGTTTGGCCTGCCGATCGCGACTGGCATGGCGCTAGAGGCGGTCAAGATCGCGCTTGATTCGCCGGGGCTTGAGCTGGTAGGATTGCACGCGCATCTTGGCTCACAGATCATGGAGCTGGAGCCGCTGGCGCTGGGTGTTGAGCGGCTGCTCGCGTTTGCGGCTGAGCTGCGTGAGCGCTTCGGCTGGCAGCTGCGCGAGTTGAGCCCAGGTGGAGGGCTGGGCGTGCCGTATCGTGCCGGTGACCCTGAGCCCGAGATCGCGACCTACGCACAAACGCTGGCTAGCGCAGTGGTCGCGGGTTGTGAGCGACGTCAGATGCCGCTGCCAAAGCTGGTGATCGAGCCGGGCCGCTCCTTGATCGCGCGCTCGATCGTGGCGCTGTACGAGGTGCTGTCGATCAAGCAGATCCCGGATGTGCGGACGTTTGTCGCGGTCGACGGCGGCATGGGCGATAACATTCGGCCAGCGCTGTATGAGGCGCGCTACACTGTGGCTCGGGCAGACCAGATGACGGCAGCGCCGACCGAGCGCGTTACCGTCGTCGGGCGCTACTGCGAAAGCGGCGATGTGCTGCTGCGCGATGTCGATCTGCCGCCGCTGTCGCCGGGCGCGCTGCTGGCAATTCCGATGGCCGGTGCCTACACGCTGAGTATGGCTAGTACCTACAACCTGGTGCCGCGTCCGCCGCTGGTGCTGGTGCGCGATGGCGAGGCGCATGTGTTGCAGCGCCGCGAAACTTTCACGGATCTGACGCTGCGCGATCTGCCAGCGCCACCACCAGCGCCCGACAATCAGAGATAGGACCAGATTCCTAAACGCTGTCCCGTATCTTCGACAACCTAACGACGGTAAAAAGAGCGTCAATCTATACGTCGCTCTTTTTTTATTTGCACTTGTTCGCGACGTAGTGTTAGAGAAAGGATCTAGACATGCGTTTTCGACGGGCCTCTTTCACCGCGACCTTGATCGCGGGACTGGTGCTGTCCGGCTGCGGCACGCCTGATGATCTCATGGGCCAGCTGCCGCCGAACAACGGAACGCCGACGCCGACGCTTGTACCGACGAGCAGCGCATCGCCGTCGCCGAGCCCGAGCGGCTCGCCGCTGCCCACGCCGACATTTGTACCCAGCCCCAGCGACTCGCCCGCTCCTAGCCCGAGCGGCTCGCCCAGCCCAAGCGATGGACCGACAGCAGTTCCCAGCGGCACGCCGTTGCCGAGTGACACGCCCAGCCCGAGCGATGGTCCGACACCGGTTCCCAGCGGCTCACCCACAGCGATCCCGAGTGACGCTCCAGTCGGCGGCCATCCGATCGCGCGTGAGATCGCCGATGAGTTTGGCGTGCCGGTTGGCGAGGTTGAGGGCTACCACAGCGCCGGCATCGGCTACGGGATTCTGGCGCAGTTCTACAGCATCGCCAACAACCGCTGCGGCGCGACGGCCTCCTACACCGTCGATCAGCTGGTGGCGATGAAGCAGAGCGGCATGGGCATGGGCGAGATCCGCAAGCAGGCGCTGGGCAGTGCATCCGCCCGAGAGTGCAGCCTGGGCCGCTTGAAGCAGGGTGATCTCGACGCAGCCGACGCGCAGGTGCCGCCGGGCCAGGCTAAAAAAGCCGATGCGCAGGTGCCGCCAGGCCAGGAGAAAAAGGCCGAAACCCCCGCACCGGCCCAGAAGCCGGCCAAGGACAAGCCAGCATCTCCGGCTCAGCCCGCCAAGAAACCGACGACGCCCAAGCCGGCCAAGCCCAAACCGGCTCAGCCAAACAAGCCTGGCAAGCCCGCGCCACAGCCGAAGCCCGCGCCGAAAGACAACGGTGGCGGTAACGGTAAAGGCAAGAAGTAGCAGTTTATTCGTCTAGATCGATCTGGTGTGCCGGAGCATAACGCTCCGGCGCGCTGCGTTAAGTCGCGTACAATAGAAGACAAACCCGCGCAGGAGTTGCTATGTATCCAGAAGTTGTGCCAGTTGTACGCTGCCCGAACTGTACGGCGCATCCGCTCACGCTGCTCGGCCCGCTCTACGAGGACGGCGAGATCGTCGTGGGGGCGCTGCGCTGCGAGTTTTGCGCTGTCCAAACGCCGATTCGCGAAGGCATCTGGGATGCGCTCAACGATCGTTTGCTGCCGCTGACACCTGCGCAGATTACCAACTATCTGCCGCCGGCGGCGCGGCTCTACGAGCCGCTGTGGCGCTGGAACGCGCTAACGCTGATGTCGGGGCGGCGCTTTCCCCTGCGCGAGGAGCTGACGCTGCTGCGTGGCCTGATCCAGCCTCGCCCGGATCGCTTCTACCTTGACGTGGCCTGCTCGGCGGGCTTGTACGCGCGGACGCTGGCAGCTCCCGGCGCGATCGTTGCGGCGGTGGACCACTCGTGGGCGATGCTGCGCGAGGCCCGGCGGCAAGCCAGGGAGCGTGGCCTGCGCATCTCGTACATGCGGGCGTCGGCGCAGGCGCTGCCGGTGGTGAACGGAGCTGCGGCGGGCGTTGTTATGGGCGGCTCGCTCAACGAGATCGGCGATCAGCATGCGGCGCTGTGCGAGATTCGACGTGTGCTTGAGCCGGACGGCCAGTTCTTTTGCATGAATCTCGTCAAGGCGACGAGCGGTTGGGGCCGCGTCTTACAAAGTGGTCTGAGCACCGGCGGCGTCGACTTTCCAAAATTGGCCACGCTTAACCAGTGGTTTGATCGCGCGGGGCTGCGGCGCGAGGCCCAGTGGCGCTGGCGCGTCGTGGCGATCACGCTGCTACAGCTGGCGAATCTGAAGTAGATTTGGGTAGTTGCGCTGATTTTGACTACTCGCATATAATAAGCTGCGTTCAGCCGTTATACCTTGCCGGTCACCGGATCTCCGGTGCTGGCGTTGGAGAGGCAGCCCGTGGAGATTCAACCGAGCGCCAGCGACGACGAGATTGTCGCGGTGATCATCGCGGTGCAAACACTGCTCAGCACTGAAGCGTCTGCGCCGCCGCAGGAGCAGGAGATCGAGAGCGGCTGGCATCACGCCGCCAAGCTATCGATCCAAAGTCTGCGCCCGGTTAAGCTAGTCACACCGCCACGCTGGAACACGATCGAGCGGCTGCGGCGATCTTCTGGCGGTTTTTATGGAATTACAGGGCTGTAGCACGACAGTACGCGCTACTTCTGACGCGCTTCGACGCCGCCCTTATTGCTTGCATTGGTTGGGAGTCCAGCTTGTTTTCAACAGTCCTTGTCGCCAATCGCGGTGAGATTGCGCTGCGCGTGATGCGCGCCTGTAAGGAGCTAGGGCTACGGACCGTCGCCGTCTATTCCGAGGCCGACCGCGATGCGCTCCACGTCCGCTACGCCGATGATGCCTACCTCATCGGTCCACCGCCGGCCACTGAAAGCTATCTCCAGATCGAGACGATCATCGACGTTGCTCGTCGCTCCGGTGCCGGCGCGATCCATCCCGGCTATGGCTTTCTGGCCGAGAACGCCGGATTTGCGCGGGCTTGCCGTGACGCCGGGATCGTCTTCATCGGCCCCACGCCTGAGGCCATGGATCGCATGGGCGGCAAAGTTCCTGCCCGCAACGAGGCGATCGCCGCCGATGTACCGGTCGTGCCGGGCACCACCGAGCAAGTCGAAACTGCCGACGAGGTGCGACGGCTTGCTGAGTCGTTCGGCTATCCGATCGCGATCAAAGCCAGCGCCGGCGGCGGTGGGCGCGGCCTCAAGGTCGTGACGCAGCCGGGCGAGGTTCAGGCGGCCTTTGAGAGCGCCAAGCGTGAGGCGGCGGCGTACTTCAAGAATGACGAGGTGTATGTCGAGAAGTACATCACCGATCCGCGTCACATCGAGATCCAAGTCCTTGGCGATACGCAGGGCAACGTGCTGTATCTCGGCGAGCGCGATTGCTCGATCCAGCGGCGGCATCAGAAGCTGGTCGAGGAAAGCCCTTCTCCGGCGATCACGCCCGAGATTCGTAGCGCGATGGGTGCGGCGGCGGTGCGGCTGGCGCAACGCGTGGGTTATACCGGTGCGGGCACGCTGGAATTTCTCTTCGAGGACGGCCAGTTCTACTTCCTGGAGATGAACACGCGCATTCAGGTCGAGCATACGGTGACCGAGCAGATCACCGGCATCGATCTGGTGAAGTGGCAGATTCTTGTCGCTCAGGGCGAGCCGCTGCCCTGGACGCAGGATCAGATTCAGCTGCGCGGCCACGCGATCGAGTGCCGCATCAACGCCGAAGATCCCGCCGATGGCTTTCGACCCTCGCTGGGCACGCTCACGGAGTACGCGGAGCCGCACGGCTTTGGCGTGCGCGTGGACAGCGGTTATGCCCAAGACCTGACGATTCCCCAGTTCTACGACTCGCTGGTCGCCAAGCTGGTGACGTGGGGCCAGGATCGCGCTGAGGCAATCGCCAGGATGCGCCGCGCGCTGGCTGATTTCAAGATCGGCGGCGCGCGCACGACGATTCCGTTTCATCAGCTGGTTATGGATCATCCGGCCTTCGCCAGCGGCGACGCGACGATCCGCTTCATCGGCCTGCATGTAACCGAGGCCGATCTCAAGGCGCTGGCACAGCCCGAGCTTAGCGCGACCTCCGGCGATGGCGAAGCGGTAGCCGTAATGCGCACCTTCGATGTCGAGGTCAACGGACGGCGCTTTCAGGTGCGCGTGGCGCAGCCGGATGCGCCGCTGGCAGCTCCTGCCAACAACGGCGCAGCGGCGCAGGCGCGACCACGGCCTGGCAAAGCCGGCAAAAGCAAGCAGCACGCCGCCGATCCCAACGCTGTCGTCAGCCCGATCCAGGGCACCGTCGTCGCGATTCGTGCTCAGCCCGGCACGCAGGTCGAGGCCGGCCATGTGCTCTTTGTCGTCGAGGCGATGAAGATGGAAAATGAGATCACTGCTCCACGCGCCGGGACGATCAAAGAGGTGCGTGTGGCCGAGCGCGCCGCCGTACAATCAGGCGAGGTTTTGGCGACGCTTGAGTAGCTCGTAGGCGGCTGCGCCGATGCAGCCGCCCCATCAATTGCTGCAGGCTGAGCTGCAAGATCCGGCCCTAAAAAGCGACTACTCCCGTACAGGATTCTAGTACCTTCACAAAGCTAGTCGAAGCTGACGCACTATGTTACCCTTGGGCGGCGCATATCGCTGATTAGCATTCTCCGCTCCCAGAAACCCAGCCCCGTTCCCGATTGCTCAGGCAGGACGTAACGCCGCAACCATAGAGTGCGGTACACGTATAATCGGCAAACGATGTCCACATCATCAGGAGGCCCGTATGAACACGTCCACGAGCTCATTGTCGGAAATGATCAACAGCAGCATTGTCGTTCTCACCAAGCCCAGCATCGCCACATTCGAGCAGTATGAGCGTCGCGGCACCACGCGTGATGCACTGGTCTATGTGGGCATTGCGGCGGCGATCTCCGGTATCGCCGGCTTTCTCTTCAACCTGCTCTTCGGTGGCGGAGTTGGCGCGGCCATCGGCGGATTGATCCTTGGCTTGCTCGGACCGCTGGTCGGCTTCGGCATCTTTGCCGGCGTGCTCTACTACGTCGGCAGGCAGCAGGGCGGCACCGGCACCCAGGACGAGGTGTTCTACACCTGCGCGCTGTATGTCGCGCCGCTGCTGGCGATCACCGGCGTGATCGGCGCGATCCCGCTGCTGGGCTGCTTGCTGTTCCCGGTGACCTTGCTTCTGGGTCTATACCAGATTTATCTGGGCTACCTCGCCTCGCGCTCCAGCATGAACCTCGACCAGAACAAAGCGATCATCTCGGTTGTCGCCGCGTGGCTCGCGCAGTTCATCGTCGGCTTGGTTATTGCTAGCGTGCTCACAGCCGCGCTGATCGGAACGGCGGCGGCTGGTCAGTAATTGAGAATTAAGCGCTGTTCGTGGGGAGATCGCTGTATCTCCCCATTAACGTGAAAGGGGAGCGAAGATGTCAGGAACGGTGCGCGCAGGGTTGGTATTTGGATTGGCAGGAGTGTTTGCGTTTCTTGGCGGCCTCATGTTGCCGATCCCGTGTGTGAATTTCGTGCTTGCCTTCGGCTCGCTGATCGCGCTGGGCTGGGGTGCCGGTAATACGGCTGCTAAGACCACGGGCGCGGCAGCAGGTCAGGGCGTCGGTCGTGGCCTTACGGCAGGCGCGATCGCAGGCACGATCGTGCTGATCGGCAGTGTGCTTGTGTTCTTGCTGGTACAGTATATTCCCGGCGTCAGGGATCAGGTTAATGCGGCGATGCAGCAGGCGGCGCAGCAGAATCCTGAGGCCGGCAATGTTGATGCCGGCGCGATGCTCGGCCTGGGCCTGGGTATTGCCGGCTTCATGTGCGGTATCATCAACTTCATCCTGATGTTGATCGGCGGCGCGATCGGCGGCATGATGTGGAAGGGTGCGCCGGCGGCAGCGTATGTGCCGGCTGGCGGTAGCGCTGTGCCCAACCAGACTTACAGCTCGATGGATCAGCCCTACGGCGGCACGCCCAACCAGGGCTATCGCGATCCGGGCGAACCGGGCGGCGCGCGCGTCTACGATCCCAACGATCCGAATCGACCGCAGTAGCTCCCTGAGACGCTGGGCTAGGCCCGCAACGGCTCCAATAATCTGCGTTATAATAGAAGCGGCAATTGTGGATTTCTTTCACAAGCCGTTTCTTTTTGCCTTTGGCTACACAATTAATAGTACAATCAGCCACGGGCGAATATGGATAGGTCTGGAAGCTCAAAAGCAGCGCCTTCCCATTGATTCTATGGTTGCATACGAGGCGCTGCTTGGCGTGGATAGCGCTGTAAGCGGCGCGTTTTTTGAATCACTTGTTGCATACGCTGGGTTGAAAGGAGTTCTGTTGTGAACCGAACTTTTGCGGACCGCTACCGGGGCGGCGTGGGCATGCTAGCCTGGCTGCTGCACCGCTTATCAGGATTAGCGCTGAGCGCGTATCTCCTGCTGCACATTTACGATTTGCGTGC
>JAFAYS010001219.1 GCA_019240175.1 Chloroflexota bacterium
CACGGCGTGTCGCGCACGGCCACCACCGCGAGCTTCACCTTCTACCCGTACAGCTCGGGCATGTCGTCGTTCTACGCCGACAAAGAAGAAGAAAAAACGATCCTCAAGGCGATCATCAGCAGCCAGCAGCAGAAGCATGTCGACGGCATCGACGAGGTAGCGCAGTACACCGACGAGCTGCTGGAAGGCCGCTTCAAGGCCGAAACCTTCACCTGCCAGCTCAGGCCGCTCGCCGAGATCATCGCCGAGCAGCGCGTGGAGCGCATCGATCTGCTCAAGATCGACGTGCAAAAAAGCGAGCTGGATGTGCTGCACGGTCTCGCCGCCGACGATTGGCGCAAGATTCGCCAGATCGTGATGGAAGTCCACGATCTCGACGGTCGGCTTCAGGAGGTCACCGAGCTGTTGGAGCGCCACGGATTCACGATCACCGTCGAGCAGGACGACATCCACGAGGGCACGATCCTGTACAACCTGTTCGCGGTCAAATCCGGCGATCGCGATGCCCACGTGCTGCCGAGCACGGCGCTGGCGACCGGCGAGCTGCGCGGCTTTCTGCGCGAAAAGCTGCCCGAGTATATGGTGCCCGCGCTGTTTGTGCCGCTGCGCAGTATGCCGCTGACGCCCAACGGCAAGATCGATCGCAAAGCCTTGCCCACGCCCGACCGGCTGCGCCACTCCTCGGAGGCGGCCTATGTCGCGCCGCAGAGCGAAGCCGAGCAGGCGATCGCCGGGATCTGGCGCGACGTGCTCCAGCTTGAGCGCGTCGGCATCGAAGATAATTTCTTCGACGTCGGCGGCCACTCGCTGCTGATGGTGCAGGTGCAGACACGACTTCAAGCGCATTTCAACCGAGTGATCCCGCTGATCACGCTCTTCAAATACACCACGATCAGCACACTGGCCGCGTTTCTGAGCCGCGACCAGGCCGAGCGTCCCTCGTTCGAGGAAAGCTACGAGCGCGCCGAAACGCGCACGCGCTCGGTGCGACGGCAGCGCGAGCTACGCCAAAAAGCCCGCGCGCCCAAACAAGGAGATTCAGCAGATGCCTGATACCGATACATTCGAGCAGCCCGACGCGATTGCGATCGTCGGCATGAGCGGGCGCTTTCCGCAGGCGCGCACCATCCAGGAGTTCTGGCAGAATCTCCGCGATGGCGTTGCCTCGGTCACGTTTTTCTCGGACGCGGAGCTGGAAGCCTCCGGCATTCCGCCCGAGCAGTACAACGATCCCGGCTACGTCAAAGCGGGCGCGATCCTTGACGACGTCGAGCAGTTCGACGCGCCGTTCTTCGACATGACGCCGCGCGAGGCCGAGATCACCGATCCGCAGCACCGGCTGTTTTTAGAGTCCGCTTGGGAAGCGCTCGAAGGCGCGGGCTACGATCCGTACTCCTACGACGGATCGATCGGCGTCTACGGCGGCGTTAGCTCTAGTCGCTATATCTTCAACCTGTATCTCAACCCCGACGTGCTCAAGTCAGTCGGCTACCTTCAGGCCACGATCGCCAACGACAAAGATTTTCTGGCCACGCGCGTCTCGTACAAGCTCAACCTGAGCGGCCCCAGCATCAGCGTGCAGACGGCCTGCTCGACCTCGCTGGTGGCGGTGCATCTCGCCTGCCAGAGCTTGCTCAACGGCGAGTGCGACATGGCGCTGGCCGGCGGCGCGTCGATCGATCTGCCGCAAAAGGCCGGCTATCTGTATCAGGAAGGCGGCGTGAACTCGCCCGACGGCTACTGCCGCGCCTTCGATGCGCGCGGTCAGGGCATCGTCAACGGCAACGGCGTGGGCGTGGTGGTGCTTAAGCGGCTGGAGGACGCGCTCAACGACGGCGATCAGATTTACGCGGTCGTGCGCGGCTCGGCCATGAACAACGACGGCTCGGACAAGATCGGCTATACCGCGCCGAGCATCACCGGCCAGTCCAAGGTCATCGCCGAGGCGCTGGCGATCTCGCAGGTGCCGCCCGAAACGATCAGCTACATCGAGGCCCACGGCACGGCCACGCCACTCGGCGATGCGGTCGAGATCGCGGCGCTGACCGAGGCCTTTCGCGACGCCACCGACGCGATCGGCTCGTGCGCGGTGGGCTCGGTCAAAACCAACATTGGGCATCTGGACGCCGCCGCCGGTATCGCAGGCCTGATCAAAACCGTGCTGGCGCTCAAACATCAGCAGATTCCGCCCAGCCTCGGCTTTGAGCAACCCAATCCACGCATCGATTTTGCCAACAGCCCGTTTTATGTCAACAACAAGCTGCGCCCCTGGACGACCAACGGCGCACCGCGCCGCGCCGGCATCAGTTCGTTTGGCGTGGGCGGCACCAACGCGCATGTGATCCTGGAAGAAGCCCCGGCGATCGCGCCCTCCGATCCGGCGCGGCCCTACCAGCTGCTGCTGCTCTCGGCTAAAACTGCGACCGCGCTTGAGTCTGCCACCGATCGATTGGCCGCGGCGCTCAGCCAGCAGCCGGAGCTGAATCTGGCCGACGTGGCCTACACGTTGCAGGTTGGGCGCGGCGCGTTCAAGTACCGCCGCATGCTGGTGTGTCGCGACGCCGAGGATGCCGTCGCCGCCCTGCGCGATCGCGCGCCGCAGCGGCTGCTGAGCGGCAGCTACGAGGCCGCCAATCGCCCGATCGCCTTTATGTTCCCCGGCCTCGGCGATCATTATCCCGGCATGGCGCGCGAGCTGTACGAGGACGAGGCCGTTTTCCGCCAGGAAGTCGATCGCTGCGCCGAGCTGCTGACGCCGCTGCTGGGCCGCGATCTGCGCGAGATCCTGTTTGCGGGAGCTGCGCCGGATCAGCCAGGCCAGGGCATCGATCTGCGCAAGATGCTGGGCCGCGACAGCGAGCAAAGCGATTCCGAGCTAAACCAGACGCTGTTTGCCCAGCCGGCGCTGTTTGTGATCGAGTATGCGCTGGCCCAGCTCTGGCAGTCCTGGGGCATCAAGCCGCAAGCGCTGATCGGCTTTAGCGTCGGCGAGTACGTCGCGGCCACCGTGGCGGGCGTGCTCTCGCTGGACGACGCGCTGACGCTGGTTGCCAGGCGTGCGCAGTTGATCCAGGCGCTGCCCGGCGGCGCGATGCTGGCGGTGCCGCTGAGCGAAGGGGACATTCAGCCGCTGCTCAACGATCGAGTCTCGCTGGCCGCCGTCAACGGCCCCGCGCTGTGTGTCGTGGCAGGCGAGACCGAAGCGATCGCGGCGCTTGAGCGACAGCTGGCCGATCGCGGGCTGGTCTGCCGCCGTCTGCGCACCACGCACGCCTTCCACTCGGCCATGATGCAGCCGATCGCCGAGGCCTTCACCAAACTCGTCGGCTCGTTTCGACTGTCGCCGCCCAAAATCCCATTCGTCTCGAACGTCAGCGGCACCTGGATCACCGCCGCCGAGGCCACCGATCCGCGCTACTGGACGCGCCATCTGCGCGAGGCTGTGCGCTTTGCCGACGGCTTGCAGGCGCTGTGGCAGGAGCCGGGCCGGATTCTGCTTGAGGTCGGGCCGGGCCAAACGCTGACCACGCTGGCGATTCAGCATCCTGCCAGCAGCGCCGAGCGGGTTGTGCTGCCCACGCTGCGCCACGAGTACGATCGCCAGCCGGATCTGGCCTTTGCGCTGAACACGCTGGGCCAGCTGTGGCTCGCCGGCGTCGCGATCGACTGGAACGCGCTCTACGCCGACGAACGCCGCCGCCGCGTGCTGCTGCCGACCTATCCCTTCGAGCGGCAGCGCTACTGGCTCGAAGCCGGCCAGATCCAAGATCTCGCGCAGCGACCGGCGTCTGGGCCCAAGCGCAGTCTCGACGACTGGCTCTACGCGCCGTCCTGGAAGCGCCACGTGCCCGCGCGATCCGCCGCCCAGTTTGTCGCTCAGCCTGCGCCGTGGCTGGTCTTTGCCGATGAGTGCGGCGTGACCGACGCGATCGTCGCATGGTTGGCGGAGCAGGGTCAGGCCGCGATCACCGTCAGGCACGGGCAGGCGTTCGCGCAATCATCCGCGCACGAATACACGATCGATCCAAGCCGCCAGGCCGATTACGCACGGCTGATCAAAACGCTGCGCGCTCACGATCAGCAGCTCGCCACGATCGTTCATGCGTGGAGCGTGACCAACGCAAGCGATAACGAGTCGTTCGCGGCGATCCAGGAGCGCGGCTTTGGCAGCCTGCTGACACTGGCGCAGGCGCTGGCCGCCGAGCATGTTACCGAGCCGATCCAACTGGCGGTGCTGGCCAATAATCTGCAAGAAGTCACCGGCGACGAGCTGCTGCTGCCCGCCAAAGCGACACTTGGGGGCGCGTGTGTCGGCATTGCGCAGGAGTACCCGCAGATCAGCTGCCGCAGCATCGATCTGGTATTACCTCAGGCTGGCAGCCGCCAATCGGAGCAGCTGACGCGCCAGCTAGTCGCCGAGCTGACCACGCCGGCGGTGGATGTGGCCGTGGCCTATCGCGGCGCGCATCGCTGGGTGCAAACCTTTGAGCCGCTGCCGGCCAACGCTGCCGCACACGCGCGTCAGGGCGGCACGTTCCTGATCGTCGGTGGGCTGGAAGAGACTGGCTTTGCGCTGGCCGAACATCTGGCGCAGACAGCGCGGGCGAAGCTGGTGCTGGCCGAGCGTTTCGCGCTGCCGCCGCGTGACGAGTGGACCGATTGGCTAGCCGCTCACGACGAGCAAGATCAGATCAGCGGCGCGATCCGGCGCGTGCAAGCGCTTGAGGCAGCCGGCGCGACAGTTGCGATCTTGCATGTCGATGTGTCGGAGGTTGAGCAGCTGCGGTCGGCAATCGCTCACGCCGACGAGCGTTTCGGCGGGCTGCATGGCGTGATCTACGCGGCGGGCATCGCCACCGACAGCACGTTCGCGGCGATCGGGGAGCTGACGCCGGCTGAGTGCGAGCGCTACTTCCAGCCCAAAGTTCATGGCCTCACGGCGCTTGAGACGGCGCTCGGCGAGCGCGAGCTGGGTTTCTGTCTGGTGCTCTCATCGCTGGCGACCGTGCTCGGCGGCCTCGGCTTGACGGCCTACGCGGCGGCGAATAGCTTCGTGGACGCCTTCACGATCCGCCATAACCAGACGCAGCCCCAGCGCTGGATCTGTGTGGACTGGGATCGTAGCGTGGCAGCCACAGATGCGGGAAAAGTCTTCGATCGACTGCTGGTGCTTGAGTCGCTCAGCCGTGTCGTGGTCTCGACCAACGACCTGGCGACGAGCATCGAGACCTGGATCACAAAGCGATCGGCGAGCACGAGCACAGCCGCCACACCAGCCGCCACCACGCAGGGCCGATCCGGTCTGCGTAACGCGTATGTCGCGCCCGAGACCGAGGTGGAGGAGCGCATCGCCGAGATCTGGCAGGAGCTGCTGGGCATCGACGAGGTCGGCATTCACGACAACTTTTTCCAGCTGGGCGGCGCGTCGCTGCTGGGCATTCAGCTGATCTCGCGGCTGCGCCAGGATTTCCAGGTCAATCTGCCGCTGCGCGCGCTCTTCGAGATGCCGACGATCGCCGAGCTGGCGCTGCTAGTCGAAGACGCGCTGCTGGCCGAGATCGAGGCGCTGGACGACGATGCGGTGCTGATCGGATCGGAAGGCGATAGCGCAAACACGTCCGACTTGCGCTAGCCGCGTCGTGTACAGATCATAAAGCACAAAGCAACAAAGAACACTGAACCAATTGTTCTTTGTTCTTTGTTCTCTGTTCTTCCATAAAGGGATCATGGATAATCTCAAAGATAACATTTCCAAGCGCCGCTCGCAGCTCTCGCCCGAAAAGCAGGCGCTGCTGGCCAAGCGTCTGCGCCGTGAGCAGGTCGAGACCGCGCCCGCAAGCGTGATTCCGCGCCGTCCGCTGGATCAGCCAGTGCCGCTGTCGTTTGCGCAGCAGCGCCTGTGGTTTCTCAACCAGCTCGCGCCCAACAATCCGTTCTACAACGAGCCGCTGCCGGTGCGGCTGGTCGGGCCGCTGGACATTGGCGTGCTTGAGCAAACGCTCAACGCGCTGATCCGCCGCCACGAAGGGCTGCGCACCACGTTTCAGGTGATCGACGGCCAGACGCGCCAGGTGATCGCGCCCGAGCTCCAGCTGAGCATTCCGGTGCTGGATCTGAGCGCGGTCCCGGCGGCGGAGCGCGACGCGGCGCTGCGACAGGCGGCAGGGGATCTGATCCGGCAGCCCTTTGATCTCGCGCGTGGCCCGCTGCTGCGCACAGCCTTGCTGCGGCTCGCCCCCGACGATCACGTTTTGCTCACGACGCTGCACCACATCATCTGCGACGGCTGGTCGCTGAGCATCTTCAACCGCGAGATGGCGCTGATCTACCAGGCGCTTTCATCGGGCCAGCAGCCGGATCTGCCGCCGATCCCGGCGCAGTACGCGGATTTTGCTTACTGGCAGCGCCAATGGCTACAGGGCGAGGTGCTGGATCAGCAGCTGGGCTACTGGAAACGTCAGCTTGCCGATCTGCCCGAGCTGGCGTTCCCCACCGATCGACCGCGACCGCTCACGCCGAGCTTTGCCGGCGGTCGGCGCACGCTGGTGCTGCCGCGACAGCTGGCGCACGCGCTCAACGAGCTGAGCCAGCGCGAAGGCATCAGCCTGTTTATGACGCTGCTGGCCGGCTTCAAGGTGCTGCTCGGGCGCTACACCAGCCAGGACGATATCGTGGTCGGCTTTCCGATCGCCAACCGCAACCACGCCGATCTCGAAAAGATCATCGGATTTTTCGCCAACACGCTGATCCTGCGCACCGACCTGAGCGGTAACCCGACGTTTCGCGAGCTGCTCGGGCGCGTGCGATCGGTGGCCGTGGAAGCCTACAGCCATCAAGATCTGCCCTTCGAGCGGCTGGTCGAGGAGCTACAGCCCGAGCGTGAGCTGGGCCGAAATCCGCTCTTTCAGTACGGATTTGTGCTACACAACGCGCTCGCGCCGGTCCAATCCTTCGCCGGCCTGACGATCCACCCGGTCGAGCTGAGCGCGCAAACGGCCAAGCTGGATCTGCTGCTGTTCATGAAGCACAACGGCGACGATCTGATCGCCGACGCCGAGTACAGCACCGATCTTTTTGACGACGACACGATCGCTCGGCTGCTCGAGCATTTCCAGACCGTGCTGACCAGCGCCGTCGCCAACCCCGACACGCGCATCGACCGGCTGCCACTGCTGAGCGACGTTGAGCAACACCAGCTACTGATCGACTGGAACGCCAGCACGCGTGACTATCCCGCCGAGCGCGCTATGCACCAGCTCTTCGAGACGCAGGCCGCGCGCACGCCGGATGCGATCGCCACGAGCTTTGAGAACCAGACGCTGAGCTATGGCGAGCTGAACCGCCGATCGAATCAGCTAGCGCATCATCTGCAAGTCCTGGGCGTGCGCGACGAAATGCCGGTCGGCATCTGCGTGGAGCGCTCGCTCGACATGCTGATCGGCGTGCTGGGCATTCTCAAGGCCGGCGGCGCGTATCTGCCGCTGGACGCGGCCTATCCCGCCGAGCGCCTGCAGTTCATGCTGGCCGACAGCCGCGCGCCGATCCTGGTGACCCAGCAGCGGCTGATCGCGGAATTACCCGAGCACAGCGCGCACATCGTGTGCCTGGATCGCGATGGGGAATCGATCGCCACGCAGCCGGAGCACAACCCCGAGATCGCGATCGATCCCGAGCAGTTGGCCTACATGATCTACACCTCGGGCTCGACCGGACAGCCCAAAGGCGTGCAGATCTCGCAGCGCGCGCTGGTCAACTTCTTGACCACCATGGCCGCGCAGCCCGGCCTGAGCGATCGCGACACGCTGCTGGCGGTGACCACGCTCTCGTTCGATATCGCGGCGCTGGAATTGTGGCTGCCGCTGATAACGGGCGGACGCGTGGTGCTGGCCAGCCGCGAAACGGCGGCGGATAGCGTCCGGCTGCAAGAGCTGCTCCTATCCACGCACGCGACGATCATGCAGGCCACGCCCGCGACCTGGCGCATGCTGCTGGCCAGCGATTGGCCCGGACAGCCCGATCTGCGCATCCTGTGCGGCGGCGAGGCTTTGCCGCGTGAGCTGGCGGATCAGCTGCTGAGCCGCTGCGCCGAGCTGTGGAATATGTACGGCCCCACCGAGACCACGGTCTGGTCGACGGTCGAGCGCGTGACTGCCGAGCGCAGCCTGTCGATCGGCAGACCGATCGGCAATACGCAGGTCTACGTGCTGGATCGCAGGCTGCAGCCCGTGCCGATCGGCGTGCCCGGCATGCTCTACATCGGCGGCGATGGCCTGGCGCGTGGCTATCTCAATCGACCCGATCTGACCGCCGAGCGCTTCATTCCCGATCCGTTTGGCGCACCAGGAGCGCGGCTCTACAACACCGGCGATCTCGTGCGCTGGCGGGCCGACGGCAGGCTTGAGCATCTGGGGCGCGCCGACTATCAGGTCAAGGTGCGCGGCTTCCGCATCGAGCTCGGCGAGATCGAGACGGTGCTACAACAGCATCCCGAAGTCGCCGAGACGGTTGTGATCGTGCGCGACGATGCGACTCCCGACGAGCAGCCGGATCAGCAGATCGTGGCCTACGTGGTGCCGCGACCGCCCGAGCAGCGCGCTGCCAGCCAGCGCTCGGACGGCGAGCTACAGCACGAGCAGTTGGCGCAGTGGCAGATGGTCTGGAACGACGTGTACACGCAGGAAACGCCGCCCGATCCGACCTTCAACATCAGCGGCTGGCGCAGCAGCTACACCGGACAGCCGATCCCCGAGCTTGAGATGCGCGAGTGGGTCGATCAGACCGTCCAGCGCATTCTGGAGCTACGGCCCCGGCGTGTGCTTGAGATCGGCGTGGGCACCGGCCTGCTGATGTGGCGGATCGCGCCGCACTGCCAGCGCTACGTCGGCACCGATTTTTCGGGCACGGCTGTGCGCTTGCTTCAGGAGCAGCTAGCCACGCAAGCGACCGACTGGTCGCAGGTGACACTGCTTGAGCGCGCCGCCAACGATTGGAGCGGCATTGACGCCGACTCGTTCGATCTGGTGATCATCAACTCGGTCGCGCAGTATTTTCCGGGCATTCACTATCTGCTGACGGTGCTACAGCAGGCCGCGCAGGCGGTGCGGCCCGGCGGCGCGATCTTTGTCGGCGATGTGCGCTCGCTGCCGCATCTTGAGCTATTCCACACCGCGATCCAGAGCTACCAGGCCGCCGCCACGCTGCCGATTCAGCAGCTGCGCCAGCAGATCCAGAAGCATCTGCACCAGGAAGCCGAGATGACGATCGATCCGGCGTTTTTCAGCGCGCTGGCCGACGAGCAGCCGAGGCTCAACGACGCGCGGATCTATCTCAAGCGGGGCCGCGCGCACAACGAGCTGACGCGCTTCCGCTACGACGCGATCCTGCATGTCGGCCCTGCCGCGCCTGCTGTGGCGCTGCCCTGGCGCGACTGGCAGGGAGAATCGCTGACGCTGCGCTCGCTGCGCCGTGAGCTAGTCGAGACGCAGCCGCCGCTGCTGGGGCTGACGCATGTGCCCAACAGCCGGCTGCTGACTGACGCGCAGACTCAAGAGCTGATCGCTGGCCTGGATAGCAGCGCCACCGTTGGCACGCTCCGCGACGCGCTCGCAGCCGCCACGCCAGCCGGCATCGATCCCGAAGATCTGTGGGCGCTGGGCCAAGACACGGGCTATAGCGTCGAGATCACCTGGGCTGATCCCGCGACGCCCGAGTATTTCGCCGTCGTGCTGCGCCGCGAGCCAGCCGCCGCGATCGACCGCTGGAACGCGCCGGTCGTACCGCCGAGCCGGATCGAAACGCGCCGCCGCACGTGGAGCGCCTACGCCAACAACCCGCTGCACGGCCAGTCGGCCCGCAAGCTGGTGCCGCAGCTGCGCGCCTTTGTGCAGGAAAAGCTGCCGGCCTACATGCTGCCGTCGGCGTTTGTGCTGCTCGACGCGCTGCCGCTGACGGCTAACAACAAGATCGATCGCCGGGCGCTGCCCGCGCCTGAGCGTGAGCGCGGCGTGCTGGCCGCTGAGTACGTGCCGCCGCGCACGCCCACCGAGGAGATCCTGGCCTCGATCTGGTCGGCGGTGCTGGGCGTGGCGCAGGTCGGCATCCACGACGATTTCTTCGCGCTGGGCGGTCACTCGCTCTCGGCAACACAGTTCGTGGCGCGGGTACGCGATGTGTTTCATCTGGAATTGCCGCTGCGTGCGCTCTTCGAGGCTCCGACGATCGCGCTGCTGTCGAGCCAGATCGACGCCGGCTACGGGCGCGACAAGCGATCACCGGCACCGCCGCTGGCTCCCATGCCGCGCACCGAGAATCTGCCGCTCTCGTTTGCCCAGCAGCGGCTGTGGTTCCTGGATCAGCTGATCCCGAACAGCCCGTTCTACAACCTGCCGATCGCCGTACGCCTGACCGGCTGGCTGGATCTCGCACTGCTTGAGGACTCCTTCAACGAGTGCATGCGCCGCCATGAGTCGCTGCGCACGACCTTCGCCGGATATCCTCAGGGTGCAGCACCCGGCGTCGACGGCCAGCCGATCCAGGTGATCGCGCCTGAGTTGTCACTGCCGCTGCCGATCGTGGATTTGCAGGCGCTGAGCGAGACCGAGCAGGAAGCGCAGGTGCGCCAGCTTTCCGCCGAGGAAGCGCGCCGGCCCTTCGATCTCACGCGCGGGCCGCTGGTGCGCGTCACGCTGCTGCGCCTCGATCCGACCGAGCACGTGCTGCTGCTGACAATGCACCACATCATCAGCGACGGCTGGTCGCTGGGCGTCTTCGTCAACGAGCTGGCGACGCTCTACGGAGATCGCGCGGCGGACAGGGATTCTGCTTTGCCTGAGCTGCCGGTGCAATACGCCGACTTCGCGCTCTGGCAGCGCGCATGGCTCTCCGGCGGCGTGCTGGCGACGCAGATCGACTACTGGAAGCAGCAGCTCGCCGATCTGCCGGTGCTCGATCTGCCGACCGATCGTCCGCGACCGGCGATCCAATCGTTTCGCGGCGCGGCGCAGCGCTTCACGCTGCCGGCTCCGCTGACACAATCGCTCAAAACGCTAAGCCAGCGCGAAGGCGTGACGCTCTTCATGACGCTGCTGGCCGGCTTCCAGACGCTACTCAGCCGCTACAGCGGCCAGCCCGACATCGCGGTCGGCTCACCGATCGCCAACCGCACGCACGCCGCGCTAGAAGGCCTGATCGGCTTCTTCGTCAACACACTGGTTCTGCGCACGGATCTTTCGGGCGCGGCTTCGGTCCACGACGCACTGCGACGTGTGCGCGATGTGTGTCTGCAGGCCTACGCGCATCAGGATGTGCCCTTCGAGATGCTGGTGGACGAGCTACAGCCCGAGCGCGACATGAGCCGCAATCCGCTCTTTCAGGTCATGTTTGTGCTGCAAAACACACCGCTGCCGGCGATCGAGCTGCCGGGCCTGAGTCTGAGCCAGATCCCGGCCAGCAGTGCGACGGCCAAGTTCGATCTGTGGCTCTCGATGACTGAGGGCGACGAAGAACTGTTCGGCACGCTCGAGTACAACACCGATCTTTTCGACGACGCCACGATCGCGCGGCTGCTCGGCCACTTCGAGACGCTGCTCCAAAGCTTTGTCGCGCAGCCCACGCAGCCGCTGCTGGATCTGCCGATCTTGACTGCGACTGAGCAGCAGCAACAGACAGCCTGGAACGCCACCGAGGTTGCGTATGATCTCGATCGCTGTTTGCACGAGCTGATCGAGGCGCAAGCCCGACGCACACCCGACGCCGTGGCGCTGGTCTGCCCCGCGATCGACGAGAGCGACGGCCCCGAGCAGCGCTTGAGCTACGGTGAGCTGGATCGACGGGCGAATCAGCTGGCGCAGCATCTGCGCGGGCTGGGAGTGCGCGGGTGCCCTCAGGGCGAAGTGCCGGTCGGCATCTGCGTCGAGCGCTCGCTAGAGCTGGTGATTGGCCTGCTGGCGATCTTGAAGGCCGGCGGCTACTACGTTCCGCTCGATCCCAGCTATCCCCGCGATCGGCTGGGCTTTTTGATCGAAAACGCGCAGGTGCCGGTCTTGCTGACGCAGCGCCACCTCGACGAGCGACTGCCGGCCGAGCGGCTTAGCCTGGATACGCAGCGCGTTTATCTGGATGGCGCGTGGGCCTTTGTCGATCAGCCCGCCACGCCGCCCGCAACCGCCCTCACGCCCGACAATCTGGCGTACATGATCTACACCTCGGGCTCGACCGGCCAGCCGAAAGGCGCGATGAACAGCCACCGCGCGATCGTTAACCGGCTGCTGTGGATGCAAGATGCCTATCAGCTCTGCTCGGACGATCGTGTGCTGCAAAAAACGCCCTTCAGCTTCGACGTCTCGGTGTGGGAGTTTTTCTGGCCGCTGCTCACCGGCGCGACGCTGGTGATCGCCCGGCCCGACGGCCACAAAGATCCGGCCTATCTCGTGCGCCTGATCGCGGCACAGCAGATCACCACGCTGCACTTCGTCCCGTCGATGCTGCAGCCCTTGCTGGACGAGCCCGACGTGGCGCGCTGCCAATCGCTGCGCCGCGTGATCTGTAGCGGCGAGGCGCTGCCCTACGCGCTACAGGAGCGCTTCTTCGAACGTCTCGACGCCGAGCTGCACAACCTGTACGGCCCAACCGAGGCCGCCGTCGATGTGACCTGGTGGCACTGTCAACCCGACAGCGGACGGCAGATCGTGCCTATCGGGCACCCAATCGCCAACACGCAGCTGTACGTGCTCGATCGACAGCTCAATCCTGTGCCGATCGGTGTGCCTGGCGAGCTGTACATCAGCGGCGTGCAGCTGGCGCGCGGCTACTACAACCGGCCTGATCTCACAGCGGAGCGCTTCATCGCCGATCCGCTCAGCGAGATTCCCGGCGGACGGCTGTATCGCACGGGCGACCTGGCGCGCTTCCTACCCGACGGCGCGATCGAATATCTTGGCCGGATCGATCACCAGGTCAAGCTGCGCGGCTTCCGCATCGAGCTGGGCGAGATCGAGGCCGTCCTTTCCACGCATCCCGCCGTCCGCGAGGGAGTGGCGGCCATACGCACCGACAGGCCGAACGACCCGCGGCTGATCGCTTACGTGGTTCCAGTCCCGGGCCGGCCCGTGACGGCGACCGAGCTCCGCCGTCACCTCCGCCAGCGCCTGCCGGAACACATGATTCCGCAG
>JAFAYS010000158.1 GCA_019240175.1 Chloroflexota bacterium
CCGGATGACATGAAGCTGCGCTCGTCCATGACGCTCTTTGCCTCTGTCGCTGACACCGACTCCGTGTTTGCGCGTGTGCTGGAAAAATATTTTGGCGGCAAGCCGGATCAAAAAACGCTCGATCTTTTGGCGAAACACAAAGCCTAAACCGCCGCGATTTGTGGAGTCTGCTGTTGCGCCGCTGTGCTACACTTGCGCAGCGTATTTGCTATGAGCACCGCGATGACAAAAGACGAGCTGCTGGCCGCAATCTTTGACTCGCCGTCCCACCCGCTGGCCGATGCGATCGCCACGTGGATCGACTCGTCGCGCCGGTTCGCCGCCTTCGCCACCACCTTTCACACCAAAATTCGCAAGAAACTGCGGGCCGCGCACGAGCCGGAAAGCCTGCGCGATCTTCAGCTTGAGCTGGAAACCGCCTATCTGCTCCTGCGTGAGCGCGCGCTCAGCGTGGTCTATGAGCCGCTGCCGGCCCGACAGGCGCGCGGCCCCGATTTCGCGGTCAGCTTTACTACCAGCCTCGAATTTATGGTCGAGGTTACCCGGCTGCGATCTGGCGCGGCCAAAAGATCAGCCGATGCGCAAGATCATGAAAGCAGCGCCGAGGCCACGCTCACAGCGATCGATGAGCGCTTTAGCGGCATGCTGGGCAGCAAGCTCGGCCAGCTCGTGCCCCAGCGCAGCAATCTGCTGCTCGTCGGCGTCGAGGCGCTGCGCCCACAGCTTGACGACGTTCACGCCCTGATGATGCGCATCCAGCAGCGCGCAGAAGCCAACGATCCGCTGCTGATCCAGCGCAACGATTTTCGTGATCGCAGCGATTTCTTCCAGCACTACCAGCGCTTGAGCGCCGTGCTTGTGCGCGGCATACCCGTACACCCAGCAGCGCCAGTGGTGCTGTGGATTAATTCGCAGGCCAAATATCCGCTGCCGCCCAAAGCGCGAACAGCGCTCACTCGCAGCCACACGCTCTAGCGCGTGGATTCATCAAGGAGGTTGCTTGAACATTCGCGATATTCTGACGCTCTACGACTACAACGCCTGGGCGAACCGCCAGATCTTAGCTGCCTGCGCCCGCGTCAGCCAGGAGCAGTTTCTCGATGCCACCACGCACAGCGCCGGCAGTCTGCGCGACACGCTGGTGCATACCCTGGACTCTGAGCGCGCCTGGCGGATGTTGTGCCAGCACAGCACGCTCGACGGCTTCCGAGATCTGGAAGAGGCGGCATTTCCTAGCGTCGCGGTGCTGACCGAGCGCTGGCAGGAGGAAGAGCAGGCCATGCGCAATTATCTCGCCCAGCTGACCGATGCCGATCTGGACGGCTATGTGCGCTACACCACGCCGGAAGGCGATCGGCGTGAGCGCGTGCTGTGGCATTGCCTGGTGCATAGCATCAATCACGGCACGCAGCACCGCAGCGAGGCAGCCGTGATGCTCACGGACTACGGCTGCTCGCCGGGCGGCCTGGATTTCACGCTCTTCTTGAACAGCTATCAGGCAGAACCCAGAACCCAGAACCCAGAACCTAGAACCTAGACCAAATACGGGCGCAATACGATACTCTGTTCTTTGTTCTTTGTTTCGTTGTTCTGCCCATACATAAGAGGATCGCATGGCACTATCGGATATCGTCCGTACGGCGCTGCTGACCGCGCAGATCGAAGGCACTAAGACCATCGATCGCGTCGAGGTGCAGGAAATCGCCTTTCCCGCCAACCAGCAATCGCCGCTGCATCTGCATCCCTGCCCGGTAGTTGGCCTGGTGACGGAGGGCACGATCCACTTTCAGATCGAGGGGCAGGCTAGCCAGGAGCTTCACGCCGGCGACGCGTTTTTTGAGCCCGCTAACACACGCATTCTCCACTTTGACGCGATCGATGGACCGGCGACCTTTGTCGCCTACTATCTGCTGAGCGAGGATGACAGCGATCTGATCGTAATCTTGTCCTAGGCGGCATCGCGCTGCGTGGGCATTTGATATAGTGACCTATGAACATCGAATTCAACGGCGAGATTTGGTTCTGGAAAGGCCCTGCGCCCTGGTACTTCGTCACTGTTCCCGAGCAGGAGTGCCATGAGCTGCGCGCGATATCCGGCATGGTAACGTACGGCTGGGGCATGATTCCGGTGCAGGTGCGGATCGGCGATAGCGAGTGGCAGACCTCCCTGTGGCCCAAAGACAAGCGCTACATTGTGCCGATCAAAGCGAGTGTGCGCCGGGCTGAGAAGCTTGAGGAAGGCGACGCTGTGACGATCCAGCTGGCCGTTCGTTGAGGTTTGGCGTACGTTTGGACAACCCATAGCGCCTGGCTGTCCTGGTCTTTCGGCAGCTGTTCACGGACTAAAGTTGCTTGACAGGCCGTCCACCGACCAGTAGGATCGCCACACACCCCGCCAATTCCCAGGAGCCAAAATCTCGGCTCCTGGAGCGATCTGCTAACCTTCGCTCGAATCACACCTAAAAGGAGTGCGCCAAGATGGAAGCCACCACGAATGTTGTCGATCAATCCCATCCCTCACATCCGCACGCCGATCCTCAGCGCCCGCTGCCGGAATGGCTAACCGGGATGTTCGCCGCTGTCGATGCCTTTGATATCGATCGCTTTCTAACCTTTCTCAGCCCTGAGTGCGAGTTCCGCTTTGCCAACGCGCCCTCGGTCTATGGGCATGAGGCGATTCGCCAGGCGGTCGGTGGGCTGTTCGGCGCGATCAAGGGCATTAGCCACAAGGATCTAGAGGCCTGGGTCAATCCCGATACCACGATTGCCAGCGGCCACGTGACCTACGTCCGCCAAAACGATACCGAGCTGACCGTGCCGTTCGCAGTGATTTTCCGGCTGGATCATGGTCTGGTTCGCCAATACTTGATCTATGTCGATAACTCGCAGCTCTTCACCTAGATCGCTGGCTGCGCGCCGAACAAGTTGCTGTAGCTAGCCGCGCACAGCGATCGCAGCCAAATGGTTTACACTACTTAAGCATAAGGACCACCGAGACGCGATCTCGGTGGTCCTTTTTGTGGATGTGCTCTAAAGCCTAGCTCTGCGAGATCACCAGCTGCTCCATGAGGTCCAGCGCGTCTTGCATGCCGGACTCCATGCCGGAGTTGATGTGCGCGTCGCGATGCTCCTGGTTCTTGTGCTGCACCAGGATACTCAGCGTGGTGCGACCATTCTTTTCGGTGAACGTCATCGTGTTCAGCGCTTCCGCATCGGCCTCGGGATAGCCCTCGAACACCTCGGTGCACACGATGCGCTCGTGGGGCACCAGCTCGCGATACTCGCCGTGGAACGCGACCTCGAAGCCATCGTCGGTGAGCATCACCCAGCGCCACATCCCGCCGACGCGCAGGTCGACATCGGCGACCGTGACCGCGCCACGCTTGGCCGACCACCAGCGCTTGACCAGCTCGGGCGTAGTCCAGGCCTGGTATACCAGGTGCGCCGGCGCGTCGAAGTCGCGTGTGATCAGGATCTGCGTATCCGTCGGAAGGGTTACAACTGCCGTGCCCTTACTTGCTACTGCCACCATCTGCTGCCTCCGTTTGCTTGAGATCATCCAACACGTCGTCCAGCGCCTCGAAGCGATCGTTCCACATCTGCTCGTAGTTCTTGAGCCAGTCGTGGATCGGCTTGAGCGCGTGACCATTCAGCCGGTACATGCGTTGCCGCCCATCATCTCGAACATCTACCAGGCCCACTTCCCGCAGGACGCGCAGGTGCTTGGAAACCTGCGGCTGAGCCAGGCCCAGCAGCGTAACGAGATCGTTGACGGAGCGCTCACCCGCGACCAGCACATCTAGAATTTGCCGGCGCTTGGGCTCCGCTACCGCGTTGAACGCATCCGTTGTCGTCGCTACTCGTGCCATGTTTTTATTATATACCTATATAGGAATATGTCAAGGGTTAATTTTGCGATCACAACAAAAATCCCAGTCTCGCGACCGGGATTGCATGGGCAGCAGCGGATTACCGATCAGGCTGGGATTGAGCCGAAGAGCAGCGCCTGGTGCAGCGAAACACCGGCGGCCACGCCGTCCGCCGAGGCAAAGGTAGCGTTGGGCGGCACCCGCGCAATATCGCCGGCGGCATACACGCCAGGCACCGTGGTCAGCTTGGTAGCGTCGGTGCGAATGATTGGCCCGAACGGACCATCCTCAAACTCACACCCGAGCTGCTCGGCGATCGGGCTGTTCATGCGCGTGCGCGTCCCGATATACAGCGCGTCGACGGTACGCGAGCGACCATCGTCCAGCCGCACCTGCACAGCAGCTTTGGGATCACCCTCAAGCGCTGTAACCGGCGCGGGCTCGATCGCGATATTCCGATACGCCAGCTTGGCACGCGTAGCATCGTCGAGGTCGTCGCGGCCATTCAAGAAGAACGTGGTCGGCCCCCAGTCGGAGATCAGCAGCGCCTGGTGCGCCGACATCGACGTAAGATTCAGCACGCCCAGCTGCATGCCGCCAAACTCGAAACCATGACAGTAGGGACAATGCAAAACCCGCTTGCCCCAGCGCTCGGCCAGACCTGGGATTTCGGGCAAGATATCCGAAACGCCGAACGCCAGCAGCAGCTTCGTCGCGGACAACAGATCGCCGGACTGCAGCTGCACATCGAAGCCGTCCGCCTCGCGTAGCTGCGCCGACTCGACGCTGCCGTTGATGAAAGTCACGGTTGGATAGGCCAGCAGCTTTTCGCGCGCCTGCTCAAG
>JAFAYS010000210.1 GCA_019240175.1 Chloroflexota bacterium
GCGGCAACCGTCGCCAATCGCTGGTTCACCACCCATCGCGGGATCGTGGTGGGGCTGCTCACGGCCAGCACCGCGACCGGACAGCTCGTGTTTCTGCCGCTGCTGGCGGCGATGGTCCAAAATGTTTGCTGGCGTAGCGCGGTGGCCTTGATCGCCACAGTGACCGTTGCGATCGTGCCGCTGGTGGCGCTGGTGATCCGCAATCGACCGCAGGACGTGGGTCTGCAGCCGTATGGAGCCACGAGCGCCGAGCTGCCGCCCGCCCAGCCGGTGGCGCAGAATCCCTTTCGCCTGGCCTTCGCAACGCTGCGGGACTGTCTGCGCTCGCGCGACTTCTTGCTGCTGGCGGGCAGCTTTTTTGTGTGCGGTGCCAGCACCAACGGCCTGATCGGCAGCCATCTGATCCCGGCCTCGCACGACCACGGCATGACCGAAGTTGTCGCGGCGAGCATGCTGGCCACGATCGGCATCTTCGACGTGATCGGCACGCTGGCCTCGGGCTGGCTCTCCGACCGCTGGAACAGCCGCTGGCTGCTCTTCTGGTACTACGGCCTGCGCGGGCTGTCGCTGCTGTTTCTGCCCTACGCCTTCGATCTGGGCCGGCCCGGACTGTTGTTCTTTATCGTCTTCTATGGCCTGGATTGGGTCGCCACGGTGCCGCCCACG
This sequence comes from Chloroflexota bacterium, assembly GCA_019240175.1. GTDB lineage: Bacteria > Chloroflexota > Chloroflexia > Chloroflexales > Kallotenuaceae > LB3-1. Next base: position 667 of record JAFAYS010000210.1, read on the forward strand.
GTGCGCCTGACCGCCGATATTTTCGGCAAAGAGCGCGTCAGCACTGTGTACGCCTGGCTCTTCGCTAGCCATCAGCTGGGTGCGTCAATGGCCGCCGTGCTGGCTGGCTCGATCCGCGTGTCGCAGGGCAGCTATAACCCCAGTTTCGTGGTGGCCAGCATCCTGTGCTTTATCGCCTCGCTGCTGGTGATCCAGATCGGCAAGGGCGCGCAAAAGCTGCCGCTGGGTGAGGCGACTGCATAAGCTGATTTAGCTTTCCTGATCCGCGATCTGGCGTGGCCGCTGCTGCTGGGCATCGGCTGCGCCCACCACCCGCACGGTAAACAGGCCCACCGCCAGCGCGATCAACATGCCGCCTGCCGCGACCTGAAAAATCCCCACCGCGCCCATTCGATCCAGCAGCGCGCCGCCAACTAGCGCCCCTGTAATCGCGCCAAAGCCAAACGAGGTCGAGCTGAGCAGCCCCTGCGCCGTCGCCGCGCGCTCACGTCCCGCCAGCTCATGCACCAGCGTGACCGAGGCCATCAAATACAGTCCGAACGAGAGGCCGTGCAGCAGCTGCGCCAGTAAGACCCAGTTGCCGGGCAGCGGCACGGTGTAGAGCAGAAAGCGGACGAAATAGACCGCGATCGCCAGCGCCAGGATCTTGCGGCTCGAAAAGCGATTGAGCAGACTGTGGCCAAAGATCAGCACCGGCATCTCGCTGATCGCCGATACCGCCGAGGCCGTGCCGATCAGCTGGGCTGTGCCGCCAAGCTCGGTGATATAGATACTGAGATAATTCGACATAATGTTGGCGTTGCTGGTGACCAGATACACCGTGAGCAGCACCAGTGCGACCGAAGGATTGCGCACCATTACCGAAATCCCCCGCCACATAGGCTGACGAGCCTGAGCCAGCGCCGGCACCTTGGGCAAGCCCAGCGTGCTCACGCAGGTCAGCAGCAGCGAGACGGCGTATGCGATCAAAAAGAAATTTGAGACACTCTGGCCCATCTGCCAGGCCACGAGCCACACGCTCAAAATATAGCCGATCGAGCCCCACACCCGCAGCCGTCCAAAGGCCACGCCTTCTTGCGCACTGATCATCATCGCGAAGCCGTCGAGCATCGCCGGCACCGCCGCCAGACAGAGCGCCAGCAGCGCCATCAGCGGCACCAGCGCGATAAAGCTGGTGACTTGCGAGATTGCGAGCGCGGTGAGCGTGGCCAGCACCAGCGCGCTACGCAGCAGCAGCCGATGCGCGGAAAACGTATCGGCCAGCGTGCCACACAGCGGCGCAACAAAAGCGATGCCCAGCGGCAGGATCGCCGACAGGATGCCGATCTGAAAGCCGCTGAACGACAGATGGCGATAGTAGACCGAGATATATGGAATCAGGCAGCCGACCGCCCCAAAATACCAGAAGTAGCTGCCGCTGAGCCAGGCCGAGGCGCGGATCGCGGGGCGAGAGCGCAGCAAAGAATTAGGCATCGGAGCGCCTATTCACGAATTTTGTCGACACGAACGTCTTCCTTCCCACCATAGAATCAGGCTGGATCGAGCGAGCGCTCAGGCGTTGGAGCAACCGAGCGGCGCTGCTCGGGATGACTGCTGGGTGAATAGTATCAGGAACAGCGTGACTGGCAACCTTCGCGTCATGATCGCGTGGTAGACTAGCGAGAACAAAAGAACAAAGGAACAAAAGAACCTAGAACCCAGAACCTAGAACCTAACTCAAGCATACTCATACCTTGTGCTTTGTTTCGTTGTTCTTCCTAGGGGAAAGACTACAACCTGCGCGACTGATTGTCATCGTCCTTTAGGTGAAGCATGCCGATCACACCATACGCCGACATCGACGCGATCCTGCATATCTTGCGCTCACAGATCCAGCGGATTCTGGGCGAGAAGCTGGTTGGCGTGTATCTTTATGGCTCGCTGGTGACCGGCGATTTCGATCACGCGATCAGCGATATCGATCTGCTGGCCGTGACAAGCTCGCAGATCGACGACCAGGATTTCGAGCGACTGGATCGCATGCACGCCGAGTTTGTGGCCAGCCACCCGCAGTGGAACGATCGTATCGAGATCGCCTATCTTTCACAGGCGGCGCTGGCAACCTTTCGCGCGCAGAGCAGCCCAATCGCGATCATCAGCCCCGGCGAGCCGTTTCATCTCAAAGAAGCCGGCAAAGATTGGCTGATCAACTGGTGGGTCGTGCGCAGCTATGGCGTGGCGCTCGCCGGTCCCGAGCCGGAGGAAGTGATCCCGCCGATCACGCGCGAAGAGTTTTTGCAGGCGGTGCGTGAGCAGGTGCAGGCCTGGGGCAGCTACATCACCGAGACTCGTGGCTCGCGGCCCTTTCAAGCCTATGCGATCTTGACGCTGTGCCGGGCGCTGTACGCATGCGCTAACGGCGAGCAGGTGTCGAAGCAGCGCGCGGGGCTGTGGGCGGCGGATCACTTCCCCGCATGGTCGGCGCTGATTCACAATGCGCTGGCGTGGCGTACCGCTTGGCGCGAGCAGGCCGATCCCGAGGCAACGTTTGCCGAGACCGTGCGCTTTGTGCAGTTTGTTGGCG
>JAFAYS010000253.1 GCA_019240175.1 Chloroflexota bacterium
TCCATCGCGGAATTAGCGCGCAACGTCCAGCGCTTCCGCATAGACCGCCAGCGTACGGTCGATCATTCGCTCGTGAGTAAAACTTTCGTTGATACGCTGCCGTGCCTGCTGACCAAGCTGCCGCCGCAACTCGGGGTTAGACAGCAGCACGCGTATCGCGGTTGCCAGACGCAGCGGCTCGCTCGGCGGCACGACAAAGCCGGTCACGCCATGCTGATTAACCACGCTCGTGCCGGTTCCCAGCTCGGTGCTGATCACAGGCAGACCCGCCGCCATCGCCTCCAGCTGCACGATCCCGAACGCTTCGGCGCGCAGATGCGACGGCAGCACAAACAGATCGGCAGCGCGATAATAGGCCGGTAGCTCGGCGTCCGAGACACGGCCCGCGAAATGCACGCGCCGGGCCACGCCAAACGCCTGCGCCAGATCCCGCAAGCGCTGCTCCTCCGGCCCGGCCCCGACGATCACCAGCGTTGCCTCAAGCTGCGTCATCGCGTCGAGCAGAATATGCAGCCCTTTGTAGTAGCGCAGCACGCCCACCGAGAGAATCAGCGGCTCGTCCGACGACTGCGTGTAGCGCCGCCGGATCGCGCTGGCCTCGGCCTCAGGCACATTGGCGAAGCGCCCCGGATCGACCGAGAGCGGCACGACCCGGCATTTGGCTGCGTAACGCCGCAGAAACGCCGACGATCGGATGTAGGGCTCGCTCGTCGCGATGATCCGCGCTGAGCGCCGCAGCGTCAGCTCAAGTAGTGGCCGGTACAGCTGAAGCAGTCGGCGCTGGCGCACAATATCGCTGTGATAGGTCAGCACCAGTGGCGCGTGTTTGATCGCCAGCGCGGCTAGATCGCCGGGTGGATAGGGCATGTGCAGATTGACAACATCGGCTTTGAGCGTCCGCGCCTGACGCAGCATTGCCAGACTAAGCGGCGTCGAGGCCGCTTGTGCCAGCCGGCCCGTCTTGATCACACGCACACCGCCGCGCTCCTCGATCTGTGTGTCGCGTCCCGTGTTGGTCACCAGCACCGTCACCTGGTGGCCGCGCCCGCTCAGCCCTTCGGCTAAGACCTTGATGTGATTTTCGATCCCGCCGACGACTGGATCGTAATCTTTGTAGATATGAACAATATGCAGTGCCGCGCCTCCTCCGAATCCGCGCAGGATTATAGCATAGCATGGCGCTGTGACGCGGTTTTAGCCGCTGTCGCCAAAATATGAGCTTTTATTCACAATCTTGACCACTTTTAACTTTACTGTTACCATACACGTGTCCTTCTGCAGAAGACAATCGGTGTCTCACACCGTCTGTTTAACTCGCTCTCTGGACAATACCGCGAAGCACCAACTAGGTAACAGCAGTCGCTCCTCGAACCATCGAGGAGTCTTCGAGTCGAGCCTGGCCGCCTCCGGGACTTGTTCAAGGATCGAACCGTGTTCGTGTGCCATCCATTTGGTATCCGGGAGGATTCAATGTCGAAGTTAGGCCGCGTGTTGTTGGTTGTCTCTCTAACGCTGATCTTTGCGTTCACTGCGTTCGCTCGCACTGCCGACCGCCTGGCTGAAGTTCCCCCCGCTTTTGCCCCGAATGAAGTACTGGTTCAGACCGATCCCGACGAAGTGCTGGTCCTGAACGAGTCCGACAAGCACCCAGAAGAAGTGCTCGTGCTGAATGAGTCGCAGAACAAGCATCCGGAAGAAGTGCTCGTGCGCAACGAGTCGGACAAGCATCCGGAAGAAGTGCTCGTGCGCAACGAGACGAACAAACATCCGGAAGAAGTGCTTGTGCTGAACGAGTCCGACAAGCATCCGGAAGAAGTGCTCGTCCTGAACGAGACGAACAAACATCCGGAAGAAGTACTTGTGCTGAACAAGATCGGCGAAATGCTGGTCGGCGATCAGCCCAGCGAAGTACTTATTTAGAAACCAAAGGAGTACGTAAGGAGTACGTTATAGTTCCATCTATATATACTCATGTACTCATGGCAAAAAACGGAAAGGCGCGACTCTATGAGTCGTGCCTTTTGTGTGATTACAAAGCTATATTTGTGATTGTTGATCAGGAAAATGTTCTTTAATTCACAATATTGACCTTGCTTTAACCTTTTGGTATGCTCCTCTTCATCCTGCAGGAAGTCAACGCGATACGGCACCGTGCAACGCCGTTCGCCCGGTAAGCCCACCCAATCCCATTCGGTGCCTTGCAGCACCGATCGTCCCGTAAGCCACACAAAAAAACAATCCCAATTTCGGGTATTTAAGGAGAAGTGCTGATGAAGCGCTACGTGAGTGTTCTCTTGCTCGCTGGTTTGGTTCTCGGTTCACAGGGCTACAAAGCTCAGGCCGCCAACACTCCAACAAATTTTGTTCCCAACGAAGTGATTGTTCAGTATCGTGATGGCACGAGTGCGGCGCAGCACGAGACCGCGCGCGGGAAAGCGAAAGCAGATCGTAAAGAGAATCTGCGCGCACAGAAAAATGGCGCTTCGAAGCTGGAAGTTATTTCGCTGAAGGGTGGCGACGTCCACAGCGCGATCGCGGCCTTGAAGAGCGATCCGAACGTCGAGTTTGCCGAGCCGAACTGGATCTACACCCACGAGGCGACCGCGAACGATCCGTACTACACCAACGGCTCGCTCTGGGGCATGTACGGCGCCAGCACCTCGCCGGCCAACCAGTACGGCTCAAACGCAGCGGCTGCCTGGGCAGCAGGACGCACCGGCTCGAACACGGTCTATGTCGGCATCATCGACGAGGGCATCCAGTACACGCATCCCGACCTTGATGCAAACATCTGGAGCAACCCCTACGATCCGGCTGACGGCGTGGACAACGACGGCAACGGCTACGTCGACGACGTTCGCGGCTGGGACTTCGCCAACAACGACAACTCGATCTATGACGGCGGCAACAAGGGCAGCCTCGACGATCACGGCACGCACGTGTCGGGCACGATCGGCGCTGAGAGCAACGGCGCAGGCGTAGTTGGCGTGAACTGGAACGTCAAGCTGATCTCGGCCAAGTTCCTGGGCCGCAACGGTGGCACGACGGCCAACGCGGTCAAGGCGGTCGATTACCTGACCAACCTGAAGACCCGCCACGGCCTGAACATCGTCGCCAGCAACAACTCGTGGGGCGGCGGCGGCTACTCGCAGGCGCTCTATGATGCGGTTGCTCGCGCGAATGCCGCGAACATTCTCTTCATCGCGGCAGCCGGCAACAGCGGCACCAACAACGACACGACGCCGAGCTATCCGTCGAACTACGACCTGCCGAACGTGATTGCGGTTGCCGCGATCGCCAACAACGGCACGCTGGCCAGCTTCTCGCAGTACGGCGCGACCACCGTCGACATCGGCGCTCCTGGCGTGGCCATCTACTCGACGACCGCCGCCAACACGTACGAGTCCTACAACGGCACCTCGATGGCGACCCCGCACGTCACCGGCGCAGCGGCGCTCTACGCCTCGGTCAAGCCTGGCTCAAGTGCCGCGACGATCAAGAACGCGATCCTGAGCAGCGCGATTCCGACGGCATCGCTGTCGGGCAAGACCGTTACCGGTGGCCGCCTCGACGTCAACGGTGCGCTGAGCAAGTAGC
>JAFAYS010000297.1 GCA_019240175.1 Chloroflexota bacterium
ATGTTCTAGCCGGGCCAGCTCCTGGGTTAATCAGGCCCATGACCATGTCGATCGGCATCCAGGCCGTTGTGCAACCCTATTTTCGCTGCCGAAAAGAACATCAGGTAGCCGCAATTGCGGCAGCCACGGGGGACCATCAGAAACTCAGGTCCGCCCGAATGGAGTTCTGGGGGCCAGCGAACCGGTGCTTCGATGAGTTCGAGAATTACCCAATCTTCCGCCTGACACGCTGGGCAGGCGTGAACCACCTGTTTCGTCTGAAGCCAGGCCTGGACCTGCTGCTCATACTGTTGATCTAATGCCATTGTCGCCTCTCTGATACCGAGTGTCCGCTCGTTGTCGATTATACGTTGGATGGCTGCCGGTTTGAACTCTCACGTGGCCTGTCGTCGTATTGCCGCCATCAAATCCGATGATTAGGCTGGCGGTTAGTATATTCGTGTCCTAAGCGGATGATATGCCGATTAACCGTATATGTCTCCTCACATCTCGCTTTGCGCCCGCCGTTCGCGCGATCCTTTGTCTGTGTCTGCGGCGACATCCTGGCTGCTGAGATGGTGCGTTAGCGGGTTGTAGCGCCCGCGCAGCTCATCGATCACCGTGCCTTTCCAGACCGGCACCCCCACGAAATAGGCTGCTCGTCCAATCAGGTGTGCCGTGATCGGGGCGGTTAGAAAGAAAAAGGTAATCGTGCCGATCACGCGGATATTCACGCTCACGCCTGGGAAGTGGAAGGCCAGCGCCAGCAGCACGCAGGCAATCCCAAGCGTGGAGGCCTTCGAGGCCGACTGCATGCGCATGAACAGATCCGGCATGCGCACCACACCGACCGCCGCCAGCAGCAGAAAGGTGGTGCCCGTCAGCATCAGCACATTGCTGATCGTCTCATTCATCGCGCGCTCTCCGTTCGATATACAAGGCAAAGGCCACCGTGCCCAGAAATGCGATCAGCGCCAGTACGATCGCGACGTCAAGAAACACTTGCTGGTTCGTATCAATCGCGTAGATCGTCAGGAAGGCCGTGGAAAGCACCGCGAACAGGTCGAGCGCCACCACACGGTCGGGCAGAGTTGGGCCGCGAACTAAACGAATAAAGGCCAGTGTCATGCCGCAGCTCAACATCATAAACGCAATCGTCTCGACCGATATGCCAGTCATCGCAACACCCTCAGTACGCGCCGCTCAAAGCCGTTTTTGATTTCCGCCCGCACTGCATCCGGATTGTCCGCATTCATGGTGTGCAGATATAGCTCGCGTCGGTTCGACGAAACGTCGAGGGCCAGCGTGCCGGGCGTCAGCATCACGAGGTTGACCAGCAACATGATCTCCGCATCTGTCCGCGCATCCAACGGCACGGCGATGATCCCAGGCCGCAGCGCCGATGTTCTGCGCAGAACGTCGATCGCGACACGCACGTTGGAGATCACCAGCTGGAACAAAAAGTACACGAACAGATCCAGCATGCGCCAGACTTTTTGAATATAGTTCGGGCCGGACATAATGCGCTGGCTGAAGAGGATCAGTACAAAGCCGATGCCAAAGCCGCTGAGCAGGCTGCCCGGCGAGAAATCGCCCGTGAGCGCCGCCCAGGCCAGCGCCAGAATAATATTTAGCAAGAGTCCATTCATTGCCCCGCTCCCAGCACCGCGCGCACATACACCGAAGGATCGAAGAGCTGCTGTCCGGCAGCGCTGGCCAGGCCGAACGCCGGGCCAACCGCTAGGCCGAGCACGACCACCAGCCCTGCCAGCACGATAACCGGCAACCACAGCGCGAGGCCCTGGGCCCCAAAACGCGGCAGCACAATCGCCTCCTGGCGCGGGTTCGGCTTCCAGAAGACCTCGGACCACATGCGCGTCACGGCGAGCAGTGTCAGCACGCTGGTGCAGATCGCCGCCGCCACAATCCCGTACTGGCCGATCGCCACGCTGGCTCGCAGCAGCGCGAGCTTGGCGAAAAAGCCCGACAACGGCGGTACACCTGCCAGCGACAGCGCGGGCAGCAAAAAGAGCAGCCCAAACAGCGGTGCTGCGGCATAAAAGCCACCCAGATTCCGCAAATCGTCGTCGGGTGCCACCTGGTCGATGATGCCGGCGACGAGAAACAGGCCGGTCAGCACAATCATATCCTCGACGATGTAGAAGACCGCGCCCGACAGACCGGCAGGCGTGTACAGACCCAGCCCCATCACGGCAAACCCGATATGACTGACGATCAGGAACGAAAGAATGCGCCGCAGCTCGCTTTGTGCCAGCGCGCCCAGCACGCCGACAACCATCGTGACGCCCGCCAGCGTCAGGATGATCGCGTGGGTGTAGCCCACATCGCCCACAAACACCAGCGTGAACATGCGCAGCAGCGCGTAGACACCGACCTTGGTCAGCAGACCGGCGAAGACCGCCGAGACGACCGGTGGCGGCGTGTGGTAGGCCGCCGGCAGCCAGAAGTACAGCGGAAACATCGCCGCCTTGATGCCAAACGCCACCAGAAACAGCGCCGCGATCGCCGCGATCAGGCCGGGATTGGGAGCTTGCGGGATCACCTGCGACAGATCGGCCATATTGAGCGTTCCGGCTTCGGCGTATAGCAGGCCCACCGCGACGAGAAACAGCATGGACGAGATCAGGTTGATCGTCACATACTTGATCGCACCTTCCATCTGCGCCCGCTCGCTGCCCAGCGCCAGCAGCACAAACGACGCGATCAGCAGCACCTCGAACCAGACATACAGATTGAAGATATCACCCGTGAGAAACGCGCCGCACACGCCCATCAGCAAAATCAGCAGCAATGGGAAATAAGCAAAGCGCTCGCGCTGCGCATCAATCGCCGAGAACGAAAACACCACCACCGCCAGGCCGATACCGCCGGTCAGCGTGACAAGAATCGCGCTCAACAGATCGGCGACCAGTGTAATGCCGAACGGGGCGGGCCAGCCACCGACCGCCAGCACCAGCGGGCCGCTCTGTCTCACTACACTTATCAGCGCGATGCCGGTTGCGAATATGCCGGCGGCACCCAGCAGCGAAAGGAGGCGCTGTAGGCGGCGCTGCGTGCGCCACAGCAGGCCCAGCGCCGCCGCGAAAAACGGCAATATGATCGGGAGGATCAGCAAATTCGCCATTAAGTGGCCCCTTGCGCGCGCGGCGTCGGTACCGGATCGTGGGGATGCGATTCTTCTTCTTCGTCATACGGCTCAGCCAGATCTGTCATCTCAACCGGCACGAGCGCATCCGTCGCCTGCATGCGGTCGGTATCATCCTCCACAACCACCTGCGTCGTACGGAAGGCCAGCACCATCATAAACGCCAGCACGCCAAAGCCAATCACGATCGCGGTCAGAATCAGCGATTGCGGCATTGAGTCGGCGATCGGCGTCGTCGGTCGATCCTGACCTTCCGGGATCAACGGCGGCGCGGCGCGCGTAAGCCCACCCACCGTGAAGATCAGCAGGTTCGTGGCATTGGTGAGCAGCGCCAGGCCAATGATCACACGCGCGACCGTGCGCCGCAGCATTAGATAGATCGCGATCGCGAAAAGACCGCCGATCAGAAACGCAAGCACAACTTGCATAGATTACTCCTCTGCCATCGCCAGCACGATGGTCAGCGCGACGCCAATCACCGCGATGTAGACGCCGACATCGAAAATCACCGGTGTTCCCAGCTCGATCGTTCCCCCAAACAGGCCAAACTTGCCCCAGACGCCGGTTAAGAATGGCAGTCCCAGGAAGATCGGGAAGAGCGCGCTGGCCCCGGCGATCAGCAGTCCGCTGGCGATAAATGAGCGTGTATCGAAATGGATCGCCTGCCGCACCGATACTTCCTCGGCGGCCAGGCCGTACAGGATGAAGGCTGCCGCCGCCACCAGCCCGCCGATAAAGCCGCCGCCGGGCTCGTTGTGGCCACGCAGCAGCAGAAAAATTGAAAACATCAACAAGAGGCCAACCAGCAGTCGGCTGGCGGTGCGCAAAATAATTGAGCTCACGCATCGGTTCCTTTCTGCCGCTGTGATTTGGGCGCGAGCGACCCGCGCAGGTGCGTGAACGTCGCGCGCGGCGGCGTCACTTTTATCCGCCGCTGTTGTCTGCCAAGTTTGAGCAAGGCGTACACGCCGAACGCAGCGATGCTCAGCACAGTCACCTCGCCAAGCGTATCCAGCCCGCGAAAGTCGACCAGAATGACATTGACGATATTGCTGCCGTGGGCGAGCGTTTTGCTGTTCTCGGCAAAGAAACCCGCCAGCCGTGATTGCGGTGGCGTGGCGGTCGCGGCCAGCACCAGCAGCGTCATCAGGCCGCCAATGCCCACCGCGATCAGCGCGTCGCGAACGCGGGTCGCGCGGCTTGAAAAGCTGTTGATGCGCGGCAGATGGTAAAAGGCCAGCACAAACAGCAGAACGGTCAAGGTTTCGACCAGAATCTGCGTCATCGCCAGGTCGGGCGCGCCATACAGGATATAGATCAGCGCGACGCCGTAGCCAACGATCCCAAGCGACGCCACCGCGCTCAGCCGGCCAGGCGCGAACAGCGCATAGATCGCGGACAGCAGCATCAGTGCGGCCAGCAGCGCCTCGTAGAAGCGAATCTCGGTCCATGCCAGGGCATCCGGCAGCCCGTTCTTGGCAACCAGCGTATAGCCGACCAGGCCGACGGTCGCCAGCAGAATCACAAACATGTACTGGCGCAGAAAGCCACTTTGCAGCACACGGGTCACAGTGCGCGCCAAACGATTGATGCCGTCAAGGATGTAGCGGTAAGTGTCCGACGGCCAGAAGCCCAGCACGCGCTCGATCAGCGGAGTCGTGCGGCGCACCAGCACCCAGCCACGATACAGCACGATGCCCACCAGCACCGAGATGAGTGTCATGCCCAGCGCCAGATTGAAGCCGTGCCACAGAGCGAGATCGACCTCGACCGGAGCATGGAGGATCGCGCTGCTGGCCGCTGCCACAATCGGCTGCGCAACAAGCGCCGGGCCGAGTCCGATCACCAGTCCCGCAGCGGCCAGCAGCGCCGGGCCAAGCCACATACTTGCGGGCGCTTCGTGCGGAGCTTTCGGCGTTGCGCGCAGCTCACCGAAGAATGGCCGGATCGTTATAATCAGCGCCTCAGTCACAAACAAGCCGCTCGCCAGCACAGCCACTACGCCCAGGACGAGCCCGATCCCTTCGACATGCAGTACCGCCTCAAACAGCAGCTCTTTAGCGATAAAGCTCAGCACTGGTCCAAAGCCGGAGAGTGAGACTGCCGCAAGCAATGCTATGCCGGCGGTGATCGGCATGACGCGCCGCAAGCCGCCCAGCAGCTCGACATTCCGCGTCGCGGTTTCATGGTCGACTGCGCCGGCGATCATGAACAGCGCGCCTTTATACAGCGCATGGGCCAGCAAAAAGACCACCATCGCGGTGATGGCGTCGGGGCTGCCCAGGCCGATCAAGAGCGTCAGAGTGCCTAGGGCGCTGACAGTGGTGTAGGCCAGAATGCGCTTGAGGTCGGTTTGATACAGCGCCAGCAGACCGCCGACGAGCATGGTTGTCGCGCCAACCCCGCCGACGGCCAGAGTCCAGGTGCTGGTGCCGCCCAGCAGC
>JAFAYS010000323.1 GCA_019240175.1 Chloroflexota bacterium
ATGTGATCGCCTACGCGACCAATCTAGTGCAGGCCACGCGCAAGCCGGCGGGCCATGGCCTTGAGCGTTTCGCGCCCGCCATACTGTTTGGCGGCAGCCCGCGCGCATCGATCTACACAATCATCGGGGCGCGCGCGCTGGCCTTTGTGCGCGGACGCCAGTACGTGCTGCCGCAGGACGTGGTCGACGTGGTACCGGATGTGCTGCGTCATCGCCTGGTGCTGAGCTACGAAGGCATCGTCAACGGCATCACAGCCGATACGATCATTAGCGCAGTGTTGGAGCGCTACCCACCGCCGCGCATCGATCTGGGGGATCGCAATGTGGCCTAAGCTGCGCGGCAGAGTCCGGCGCTGGATCGCAGGCGAGCCGATTCCGGAGTCGGCACAGCCAGTTCGAGCGCATCTCGAAACGCCGCCAGGGCTGATCCGGCGCATGCAGTGGACGATCATCCGGCCACTGGCGACGCATATCGGCGGCGACGAGCGCTCGCTGATTCGCGGTTCCGGCATGGAGCTGGCCGAGGTGCGCGAGTACCAGCCCGGCGACGATGTGCGGCATATCGACTGGAACACCACGGCGCGCACAGATCGACCGTTTGTGCGCGAGGCACATACCGAGCGCGCGCTGGACGTGTGGCTGGTGCTGGACGTGAGCGCATCGATCAATTGGGGCACCGCCGAGTGCTTGAAGCGCGATCGGGCGCTGGAATTTGCGGCAGTCGCAGGCCAGCTCTTTGGTCAGCGCGGCCATCGCATCGGCGCGATTCTGTTCGCGAATCGTCCGCTGAGCTTTATGCCGCCGGGAGCCGGACGCACGCATCTCCTGCGGCTGATCGATGGCATCCAGCAGGAGGCGCGTCAATCACACAGCGGCGCGACCGATCTGGCGGCGGCGCTGGCGCAGGTCAACAGTGTGGTCCGTCGTCGCTCGCTGGTGCTGATCGTCTCCGACTTTCTGGCCGAGAGCGGCTGGCAGACCGCGCTGACGATGCTGGCACATGGGCATGAGGTGGTCACGGTACGGCTAACCGATCCGCGTGAGAGCGAGATTCCGGACATTGGCGTCGTGACATTTGAAGATCCCGAGACCGGCAGGCAGCTTGTGGTCAACACCAGCGACCGCAAGCTGCGCGAGCGTTTTCAGAGCGCGGCGCAGGAGCAGACAGCGCGGATTCGCACGGAGCTGGCGAGCTGTGGCGCGGAGTATCTATCGATCGGCACGGAGTCGGCGCTGCTGCCGGTGCTGGTACGTTTCCTTAGCGCGCGCCGGCTCAGACGCAATGTACACACGCCGACGGCTGCGATTGCGGCGCGGCAACAGATGGGGAGATAAAGAACAAAGGAACAAAGGAACAAAAGAACAAAGGAGCATCGACCACATATACGACTGAATTAGAGATTGTATCGATTCCCTGTTCTTTGTTCTTTGTTTGTTCTAGCTGTAAGAGGCTTGCATGACTTTTCAATGGCCATATCTTTTATTGAGCTTAGCACTTATTCCGCTGCTAGCCGTGCTGTACGTCCTGGCGCAGCGCCGCCGCCGAGCCTACGCGGTACGCTTCACCAACCTAGCGCTGCTCGGCGATGTCGTGGGGCGCGGGCCGGGCATGCGCCGGCATATTCCGCCACTGCTCTACCTGCTGGGCTTGACGGCGCTGCTGATCAGCCTGGCGCGACCAATGGCCGTTGTAGCGGTGCCGCGCGATCAAACCACGGTGATGCTGGTGATGGACGTGTCGGGCTCGATGGCCGCCGACGATCTGAAGCCCGACCGCATGACGGCGGCCAAAGAAGCGGCGCACGCCTTTGTCGACGCGCTGCCTGACAACATCCAGGTCGGACTGGTCAGCTTTAGCAACATCGCGCGGCTCAACGCGTCGCCAACGCAGGATCGCACGCAGGTGCATCGCGCGATCGACTCGCTGCTGCAGGGCGGCGGCACTGCAATCGGCGATGGCCTGTATGTCGCGCTGGATCAGCTGGAGATGCGCCCGACCGATGAGCAGGGCGAGAAAGCGCCGGGGCTGGTGGTGCTGCTCTCGGACGGGCAGCCGACCGCCGGCATTCCGACCGAACAGGCAAGCGCACGCGCTACCGAAAGCGGCATCAAAGTGCATACGGTGGGCATCGGGCAGCGCGGCGAGACGCCGGTGGTGCTGGGCGGCATTCCCGTGCAGCTCGACGAGGTAACACTACAGCAGATCGCGGACGATACTGGCGGCACCTACTTCTACGCCGCCAAGACCGACGATCTGAAGCAGATCTATCAGGAGCTCGGCTCGCAGATCAGCTGGGTCAAGGAGTACACCGAGATCACGGCGTTTGTGAGCGGCCTCGGCACGATCCTTGTGCTGGTGGGCGGACTGCTGGGCCTGCGCTGGTTTCAACAATTTCCTTAGCCACTGCCGTCCGATCGTTCAAACGGCACGCAACAAGCGGGGCAATGATTGCCCCGCTTGTTTGACTCCCTCTCCGGTTTTCCAAAAGCTGTGTTGGGCGCTGTGCACCCAATCTACAAACTAGCGGCCCATCTCGTTCGCGGACATCGCCTGCTGCAACAGCTGCGGCGTGCTCTGCTCCACGCGCTGCGCGGTCTGCTCCTCCTGCTGCAAGTTCTGCTGCAACAGCTGAAGAATCTGATCCTGGCCCATGATCCGCGCGCCCTCGATCAGGCCACGATAGCTCGCAACCTCGTAGTGCTCGACTTTGGCCTGGGCACCGGCGATCACACAGTCCAGAATCGCGGGATTGCCGGCGGCCTCCTTCATGGTCTTCTGGCCCTCCGAGACGAGGCCAGCCGCCGCGTCGCACTTGACGCGCTTGGGCTTCTCGCCAAGGATGCTATAGGCCTGCTCCAGGTTCTTGATCTGCTGCTCGGTCTGCCCGATATGCTCTTGCAGCAAGGTCTTCACGGTAGGATTCTGCGCCTGCGGCAGCATTTCCTGCTGCGCTTCTAGAAAGCGGTGCTCGGCGTCGTAAATGTCGCCTAGCTCATGGATGAATTTCTCGTTCAGGTTCTTGATCGCCATCCTGCTTCTCCTCCTCTAACCTTGTCTCAAGTGTGGAACCTCTCCTCGTTCCACGAAGGCCCCAATCGAGCAAGAAGCAGACCAGTATGGAGCGAATCCAGGCGCGGAAAGTTAAATCTATTAAAGAACTATCGAAATTGCCTCAAGGATGCGTTGCAAGCATCAAAGAAGTACTCCGGCGCGAACGTCCTTGGTACGATTTTTGCGAGGCATACGGCAGAGAAGACGATCTAGCTAAGGAGGACAACTATGCCAATGGCCGAAAAGACCATCATCGTAACCGCGCCGGTGTCTGAGGTATATCAGTTCTGGACGCAGTTCGATCGCTTTCCGGAGTTCATGAACAACATCAAAGAAGTGCGCAAGACAGGCGACCGCACCTCGCACTGGGTGGCGAAAGGCCCGCTCAACACCAGCGTCGAGTGGGACGCCGAGACCACGATGCTGGAAACCAACAAGCGCATCGCCTGGAACAGCCGCGACAACGGCGACATCACGACCTCGGGACAGGTCACGTTTAATGAGCTTGGCAATGACCAGACCGAGGTGCATGTGGTGCTGAAGTACGATCCGCCCGCCGGCGTGATCGGCGATATTGTGGCCAAGATCTTCAGCGATCCACAGCGCGAGCTTGAGGAAGACCTGGAGCGCTTCACGACGATGATCAACCAGCAGCGCACCTATGCTGGCCGTGAGCCGCAGGTCAACCAGCGTGGCGCGGGCTCGAAGTAAGCACCGAGCGCCAAACCAACACACGGGACGAGTCGCAATGGCTCGTCCTTTTTGTATGTGCAGTTAAGTTCATCTTGAACAAGTACTCAGATCAATAGATCGTTTTGGGAGATAGTATTACACTACTAGCCTGGAATTCAATGCACATAACGTTATAGCGCGAGTTTAGCATAATAATACCCTTTTGCTAAAGAGTTAGTGCATTAATCGCCTCTACGATGAAGGGATAGGCGGTCAGGGATTGGAGCATGGCCGTCTTCCACGGTGCGACGATAGCGATCACCCGCGCTTGCAGCGCGGCCAGATTGGTAAATGATTGCCAGGCCAACGCGTCTTTGAGGGCTTTCCAGACGCGCTCGGCGGGGTTCACCTCGGGCGCATAGGGCGGCTGGAAGAGCAGGATCACATTGGGTGGGAGCTGAAGCGCCTGGGCGGTATGGCAGCGGCTATTATCCAC
>JAFAYS010000505.1 GCA_019240175.1 Chloroflexota bacterium
GAATCGCGTCTTCGGCACGATCCACGGTCCCGGCTACTCAGGCGGCGAAAGCTACGGCGGCACCTACGATTTCCCGTACAGTGTAGCCAACGACTACCACACCTTCACGATCGACTGGCAGCCTAACAAGATTATCTGGTACGTGGACGGCATTCAGTATCACGAGGCCGATCCGGCGGATGTCGCGCCCGACCAGTGGGTCTTCAATCATCCCTTCTTCTTCCTGCTCAACGTCGCGGTCGGCGGCAACTTCGGCGGCCCGGTCGGCGGCGACACCACCTTCCCGCAGACGATGAAGGTCGACTATGTGCGTGTGTATCAGCCCGCCGATAGCGCCGAGCGCTTCCAGGCTGCTTTCGCCGATAACTTCTCGGGCTGGCAGAAGGTCACGGTGCCGTTCACCTCGTTTGTGCGCAGCGCAGCCCAGCCGGCGGGCGCGCCCAACGATGGCCTGACTTTGAGCGCCGTCAACGGCTACGGCTTCGAGGTTCCCGGCGGCATGACCAGCCCGGTGCTGATCGATCAGGTGCGGCTCAACCGCAATTGCAGCGCGGTGACGGTCACGACCAACGCCGATAACGGCACGGGCTCGCTGCGCCAGGCACTGGCCAGCGTGTGCGACGGCGGCACGATCAGCTTTGCGCCGAGCCTGAGCGGCCAGACGATCGCGCTGAGCACGGCTGAGCTGACGGTTGCCAAGAACGTGACGATCGATGCCAGCGCGGCGCAGAATCTGACGATCAGCGGCGGCGGCACGGTGCGACCGTTTGTGGTCAATGCGGGCTTGAACGTGACGATCAAGAATCTTGCGATCACCAACGGCTATGGCTTTGAGCTGGCCGGCGGCATTCTCAACAACGGCACGCTCACGCTGGATCATGTGACGGTCGCCAACAACACCGTTACGACCAGCGGCCAGGATTACTGGAAGGGCGGCGGCGGCGTGTACAGCGGCGCGAGCAGCGGCCTGACGATCCGCAACAGCACGATCCGCGACAACACGGTGACCGGCGGCGACGGCGGCGGTATCTATGCCTTCACCAGCACGCAGGTCACGATCGACCGCAGCACGATCAGCGGCAACACGTCGAGCAACGTCGGCGGCGGCCTGCGCACGCTGGGCGACGCGCAGATCGTCAACAGCACGATCAGCGGCAACACAGCCGGCGCGTGGCACGGCGGCGCGTTCTTCCACACCGACGGCACGATGAATATCCTCAACTCGACGATCGCCAGCAACACGTCGCCCTCGGGCGCGTCGGGCGGCGCGTTCGTGGGTACCTTCGGCGAGGGCAGCCCCACGCTTTCGCTGCGCAACACGATCGTCGCGGGCAACAGCGGCTGGCAGTGCCAGGCCGAGCGTGCGGGCTCCGGTCTGGTCACGCTGGCATCGGGCGGCCACAACCTGGCCAGCGACGGCAGCTGCCAGCTCACGGCCTCAGGCGATAAGCCCAGCACCGAGCCGCAGCTTGGCGCGCTGGCCGACAATGGCGGACCAACGCGGACGCATCTGCTGCTCAGCGGCAGCCCGGCGATCAGTGCAGCCGACGCGGCGGCCTGTCCGGTCACGGATCAGCGCGGCATCGCTCGACCGCAGGGCGCGGGCTGCGATATCGGCGCGGTTGAGGTGACACAATAATCAACATGTCAGTGCGTAATTAGATGCTGACGTGACATAGTGCATTTTGGCTTGAGCGCCGTACGAATGATTCGTGCGGCGCTTGATTATTTAACGATCAGCAGCATGATTGGAGCACATTAAGCCTCCTCAACCTCGGCACCAATAGACAACATGCTGCTTAGCTTTGTTGGCATTGTTGTAGAATGTTGTACTTGGTTTCGCGCGATTTCATCGGCAGTAGCTCTAAGGATTGATATATGCAGTATGCACTTAGCTTGCCGAATGGTGGGGATTGGGGAGATGCAGGCACACTCGCAGAGCTTGCGCATCTGGCTGAGGAGTCAGGCTGGGATGGCGTCTTTTTGGAGGACTATATTATCTGGCAGAGCCAGCAGGATGTTCCCACGTATGACCCCTGGATTATTCTCGCGGCAATGGCTATGCGCACGCAGCATATTCGGCTGGCTACCAATGTTACGCCGCTGGCTCGCCGTCGCCCGTGGAAGGTAGCACGGGAGGCCGTCACGCTGGATCACTTGTCGAACGGACGGCTCATTCTGGGAGTTGGTCTAGGCGATACGGGCGAGTCAGTTGGCGCAGATATGAGTTTTACCCACTTTGGCGAGGCCATAGATGCTCGGCAGCGTGCTCAGATGCTGGACGAAGCCCTGGAGGTGATCGTCGGGCTATGGAGCGGAGAGATATTTCAGTATGATGGCAAGTACTACCAGATAAAGGAAGTGCGATTCGTACCTCGTCCTATCCAAACGCCACGCATTCCGATTTGGGTAGGCGGCGGATGGCCGCGTAGAGGACCGACGTATCGTGCTGCGCGTTGGGATGGCTCACGCCTCTACAGGCACGATGGTCAGGCTATGGCACCGGAAGATATTCGCGCGTTGCAAGCGGTTGTGCAAGAGCAGCGAGGGACGTTGGTAGGATACGATATTGTCGTGAGCGGTAGTCATCAGTATTCTGACCAAGCGGCGCAGCGGGCCTATCTTCGGTCGTTAGCTGAGGCAGGTGCCACCTGGTGTACGGTGTACTTGCCGCCAAGTGTAGGAGATCTGACGGCAGTGCGTGCGATGATTGCGCGGGGACCGCTGCGTATTGATTGAGATCTATGCTCTCGCCATGTTTGTCGTCGGCTTCATCATGCTTCTTCGAGGGCCAGCGCCACCGCTTGCTCCGGCGAGAGCGCTTGTCCGGCCTGCCAGGCTGCGCTAAAGTGCTCTTCGCCCAGCCGCTCGCGCACGGTGGTGTAGGTCTGATCATAGCTCGGCTGCTTCGACGGCGGGCGGATGTGGTTGATGCGCTGGCGCAGGGATTCCGCCGCGCCCAGCAACCACGCCGATCGTTCCACATTGGCATCAGGCCGCGCGGCAAAGATGTTAGCCAGCCCTTCCAGGCAGTCAGGAATGCCCCACAGCAGATGGTTGCTCTGGTAGAAGCGCAGGCTGTCCAGATAATAGCGCCGTGCCAGCGCGACATCGCCTTGCTGCTGCGCCGCCTGTCCGAGCTGGGCCGTGATCCACGCGCGCGTCCACTGCTCCTGGCTAGCGCGCGTCATGCCCAGCGCCTGGTTCAGCAGCGCGTGCGCCTGTGCCGCCTGCCCCTGCGCCAGCGCGGTCTGGCCGAGATGTGCCAGCGCCCAGCGTACGCCGTTGCTCTCCTCAAGCGCATGCGCCAGGCCCAGACTTTCCTCGAAATAATCCGCCGCCTGAGCGTATGATCCTTGATCCAGCGCCGCCCGTCCCAGGTAACGCAGCGTTTCGATCATCAGCCGGTGATAGCCTTGATCGCGACACAGCGCCAGCGTCTCGTCCAGCAGCGTGGCCGCGCGATCGTACTCGCCCTGCTCGATCCACACATGCGCCAGCGGCAGCATCAGGCGGATCACGCCCCAGTGATGCCCCAGCGATCGCAGCAGCGCCAGACTTTCTGCGTAAAGCGCCACCGCCGCCGGATCGTCGCCCTGGAACTGCAAGGTGCCGCCGACCTGCCGCAAACTCCACGCGATCTGCTCGTCGTCGCCAAGGCTTCGGAAGATCGCCAGGCTTTCCTGCGCCGCGCTCAGCGACAGCGTGCTATCGCGGGCCAGCATACTGACGCCATGCAGCGCCAGCCCCAGGCCATGCTGATCGTCGGCCTGTCGCGCCTGGTCGCGCGCCGCGTTGAAGTGATCTTCTGCGCGCCGGTAGTCGGCTTGATCCACGGCCAGCCAGCCAGCACCGCACAGCACCTTGACGCGCGCCTTTGTTTCGGGTCGCTCCTGATTGGGCAGGGCCAGCGCTTCCTCGGCCCAGCGCAAGCCCTCGCTGTGATGATCGCGAAACTGCCAGAAGCGCCAGATCGCGCCGACGAGCCGTAGCGCCTGGCCGCCGGCCCGACTTTTGATCAGCCAGCTCAGCGCCGCACGAATATTATCGTGCTCCCACTCTAGCCGATCGAGCCACAGCCGTTGCTGCGATCGGGTCAGCTCGGGCTCGGCCTCCTCGACCAGCGCCAGGTAGCAGTCGGCGTGACGCTGGCGCAGCAGCTCGATCTCGCCGCTGGTTTCCAGCCGTTCCAGGGCATAGGCGCGAATCGTTTCCAGCATCGCAAAGCCGGCCTCGCCGTCGCCGAGATGCCGCTCGATCAGCAGGCTTTTGTCGAGCAGCGAAACCAGCGAGGGCAGAATCGGGAAGGACGTGCTGGGAAAGCCTGCATGCATCTCGGCAGGCTCCGCGCGCCAGGCGCAGACGGTCTCGGCGGAGGAAAGCGCCCAGCTGCCGACAAACACGCCCAGCCGGCGAAACACCAGTTGCTCCTGCGGATCGAGCAGATCGTAGCTCCAATCGATCAGATCGCGGATCGTCTGCTGTCGCTCCGGCAGATCGCGCATGCCGCCCGCGAGAATATCCAGCCGGTTGCTCAGGCGGCTGAGCATGGCGCGCGGCGGCAGTCCGCGCACGCGGGCAGCGGCGAGCTCGATCGCCAGTGGCAGCCCGTCCAGACGATGGCAGATCTGGGCAACCGCGTCGGCATTTTCATCGGTTAGCGCGAAGTTTGGCTGCACCATGCGCGCGCGGCTGACAAACAGTTGCACGGCGGGGTAGGCCAGCGCCGTCGCCGCTGTGCCTTCGCGGGGCAGCGCTGTGTGATCCGGCAGCGCCAGCGGCGGCACGATGTAGCAGCGTTCGGCCTGAAGCCGCAGCGCCGAGCGGCTGGTAGCGATCACTTTGAGTTGCGGGCAACCCTTGACCAGCGCGGCGATCTGCGGCGCGCCTTCCAGCAGATGCTCGATATTGTCCACCAGCAGCAGTAGCTCGCGGTCGCGCAGCACGTCGATCAAGCGCTCGACCGAGGGCGCGGCCAGCACATCCAGCAGCTGTAGCGTCTGCGCGATCGCCTGTGGAATCAGCCGGTGATCGTTGAGCACGGCCAGATCGATAAAGTAGGCGCGATCGGCAAAGTCGGGCTGGATCTCGTGCGCCAGCTGGAGGCCAAGGCGTGTCTTGCCTACACCGCCCGGCCCAACCAGAGTCAGAAGCCGTGCCTCGGGGAGCGCGATCAAGGCGCGGGCGGCGGCGAGCTCGGCCTCGCGACCAATCAGCGGGTGGATCGGGCTGGGCAGCTCGCCGCGCCACGCCGGACGATCAACATCCGGCTGGCTAATCGCAGGCGGCTGTGTGGCGACGGGCTCCTGCGCGCGCGCCAGCCGCACAAAGGCGGGCCGCTCGTCGGCTGGGATCTGAAGGTAGCGCGCCATGCGCTCGGCCATTTGCCGCGACGGTCGGCGGCGTCCCTGCTCGATCTGGCGGATCGTGGCCAGTGAGCATCCAATCAGATCGGCAAGCTCGACGCGACTGAGATCAAGCTCAATGCGGCGCTGTTTCAGCCAGAGGTGAAAGGGTTGCTCGGAGCTGGTCAAGGACATCATTGTTTAACTATAGCACGTGGGATCTATTTTGTAGGCGCTTTTGTAGCCGCCGCGCTGTGATGCTGTAGCTATTTTGTAGGCGCTTTTGTAGCCGCTGCGATCTAGTTTAAATCTAGTTTAAGAACTACAGTGGTGTTCAATACACGCAGGCATGCAGCTGAATATCTACATCGTCGGTAGGAGGAACAATGTCGTCACTCAAGAGCTCTCGGCTAGGCCACTGGACATCGCGGCAGATGCGTCGGCTGACCTTCGCGCTGCTCTGCTGCGCCATGATTGGCTCGGTCCTGGTGGTCGCCCACGACACCTCAGCGCAAACATCTAATCTCGCGCTGAATCGCCCGGTCACTGTTTCATCCAGCGAGAACACCGTCGCCTTCCCGGCTGCCTCAGCCGTCGACGGCAACACCGGCACGCGCTGGGCCAGCGCCTTCAGCGATCCGCAGTGGATCTATGTCGACCTGGGATCGACGCGCAGCATTAGTCGCGTGGTACTGCGCTGGGAGGCCGCCTATGGCCGCGCCTACCAGATACAGACCTCGAACGACGCCGCCAACTGGACCAACATCTATAGCACGACGACCAGCGACGGCGGCGTGGACGATCTGACGGTCAGCGGCAGCGGACGCTACGTGCGCGTGTACGGCACGCAGCGCGCCACGCAGTACGGCTACTCGCTGTGGGAGCTTGAAGTCTACGGCGGCGGCACCACGCCTACTCCGACACCGACGCCGACGCCGACGCCATCGCCGGGCAACTGCTCGACG
>JAFAYS010000786.1 GCA_019240175.1 Chloroflexota bacterium
TGCATGGCGCGCCCGCTATCGATCGTGCCGACCAGTGGCATCGCCAGAATGCCTTCCCAGACCTGCACCACCGGCGTCGACAGCGACTCGATCAATACGCGCTGGCTAGCAATCTCGGCTTGCGCCGCGACAATCGCTTTCCGCTGGACGATTTCATTGGTTACGTCACGCAGCATCGCCACCAGATGCGTTACCGTGCCGGACGGGTCGCGCAGTGGCGAATAGACCGCCTCGACCCAGCGCTCTTCTCCCACGTCGTCAAGGTTCTGATATTCGCGCGCATTGTACGAATGCGGCGGCAGCACCACGGTCTCGCCCTGCATCACCCGTCGATGGTTTTCGACGCTGCCTGTCGCCGCGAGTTGCGGATCGGTCAGCATATTAAAGCGTCCGACAGTATCTTCAGGACGTACGCCGAAGAGCGTCATACTGGCAGTGTTGGTTGCTACCTGAAGTCCAGTGTGATCAAAGATGGTGATAGGCACAGGAGATTGCTCAAAGACTGCCATGAAATGCTCTGGTGTAAGCCCGACCATCGGAGTATTCATCTATCTTGCTCCTTATTGTTGCGCCGAAAACGGAAGCCGCTAAAAAAGGTGGATATACGTAGCTGTAGGTAGCACAACAAGCTTTTGACAAGAGCTTGCCGTTAACATATGCGATTGAACGATGCTAATACGTTGGGAGGTGATATCGTGGATCAAGGCTAGAAGGTGTTGTGATGGTCGTCGTGAAACAAATTTAGAAGTCAATTCAATCAATGATTAGAGATGTTTATAACCTTGATGTTACATACAATCTCATGCGCATAATAAAGTTGTAGGGACGTATTAGCAATACGCCCCTACAAGAGCTTTTTTTATCTACTCCACCGAGCCAAATCAAGCAGAGATTCTAGCCTTCTTTGGCAGTTTCCATAATCTCATACAGCAACTCTAGCAGCACGTTCTTGCAGCTATCGCGCTGAGTGGCGATGCACGGCACAACCTTGACCTGCTCCGGCAGTCGCAGCGCCAGCCGCAGCTCATCGGGTGACCAGGCGGTGTCTTTGTCCTGCTTGTTGGCGGCGATGATATACGGCGCTGGCCGCATCTCGTTGAAGAACTCCACGATCCGCGTGGTCTCGCGGAAGGTCTCGGGCCGCGTGCTGTCGACGACCACGACGAGGCCTAGCGCGCCCTCCGACAGGATCTCCCACATGAAATCGAAGCGGCGCTGGCCGGGCGTGCCGAACAGATGCAGCACCAGATCGTTGGCGATCGTGATGCGCCCGAAATCCATGGCGACGGTCGTTTCTTTCTTGAGCAGCCGGGTCTCGTCCGTCGCTTTACGCTCGGTTGAAACCACCTCGATCTCGCTGATGGAGCGAATAAACTCGGTCTTACCCGCATTCACTGCGCCCGAAATAACCATTTTGACGGTTTGCACGAGGAAACCTCCGACAATTGCAACGCTGTAATAAGGCGGTAATCGTCTTTGGGAAAGGAATAAACGCCGACGACTACCCGAACAATACGATTACAGACCGCGAATGCGGTTGATGAGACGAGCGACGAGGCTTTTCTTCGGAGGTTCGACGTATGCAGGCTCAGCCGCAGAGCGACGTGTGGGTGTGGAGCCAACACGCTGGGCTTGAGCTGCAACGGGGGCCTTCGAGCTTTGTCCACCGGTTGGGCGGGTCACTTCGACCAGTCCGGCGGTGATAAATCCGAAAACAATATGGCTGACCGCGTAGGGCGTCAGGCCGATCTTGTCGGCGATCTCGTTGATCGACGAGCGTCCGTTGATCCGCGCGAAGATGCGCCACTCGTCGGCGGTCATGTTGATGTTGGCCGCCTTCTCCTGTGGCCTATCCACGAAGCGCACAATCATGTCGTTGTTGGGAATGCGCTCCTTGATCCGCGACATCTCGTCGACGCGGCGCACGCCCTCCATGATCAGATTCTCAACCGGCAGCGGCACCAGCGATTGTACGTCGTCGGGCGCGGGCTTTTGGCCGGCCTGAAACTTGAACTCGCCGTCGCGCCAGGCAAACAGCTCATACACGGTCTCTTCGATCTGCTGTTGAATGCAGAACTGAAGATCGCGCTGCCCGATCACGCCATGCTCGACCAGGATCTGCCCGAGCGGACGCGCGTTGTTCATCTGCTGCGTTTGAAGCGCCTGCGCCAGCTGCTGCGGCGAAACCTTGCCCAGGCGGATCAGCAGCTCGCCCAGCCGTTCGCGACGCTGAGGTCGGACCACCGAGAGCAGCTTGCCTTTGTCGAAGTACAGGTGCGCGGCGTCGTCGGTCGAGGGCCGGTTCAGCATCAGGCTGCCGGTTTTATAGCCGCGATCGACAAGATATAAAAAATCATGGAGTGCAAAATCGCGCAGATTTCCAACCAGCGGCATCGGCGGTCCTCCCTAACAGGATCAAGATCCGGGCTTGCTTAAGCGGTTGCCGGTATCGCCTGGCCTTCCACGGCTGCCGCCTCGACGGTGATGCCATCGGCGACCAGCACGCGATTAAGCGCTAAGATCGCCACCTCCAGCATCGAGTCGTCGGGCTCTTCCGTGGTCAGGCGCTGCATTGCCAGCGATGGCGCAACGATCGTGCGCACCCAGGCTTTATGATAGTTGCGCGCGGATAATCGCAGCAGCTCGTAGCCAATCCCTGCGATAATCGGCACAAAGACGATCCGTGACAATAGCCGTAGAACGAAAGGTAAGTTGCCAAGAAAGGCGAAGATGATCACGCTGATAACCAGGACAACCAGCAAAAAGCTCGTGCCACAGCGCGGATGGATCAGCGTAAACGGTCGGACACCCGCGACGGTGAGCGGCGCGCCCGCCTCGTACGCGTTGACAGCCTTGTGCTCCGCGCCGTGATACGCGAAGACCCGGCGAATATCGCGGGAGCGGCGCACCAGCAGCAGATAGCCGACGAAGATCAGCAGCCGCAGCACGCCTTCGAGCGCTTCCCGCGCCAAGATGCCCCAGTCGAGCGTCTGCGCGATGAAGCTGGCGATCAGCAGCGGAGCCACAAAGAACAGCGTGATCGACATGCTGAGCGAGATCGCGACCAGCATAATCATCTGCTGTTTGCTGATCTGCTCCTCGGTCTCGCCGATCGACGCGTTGGCCGAGAACGAGAGCGCCCACATGCCGATCAGCAGCGCGTCGCCGAGCATCTGGATGCCGCGCAGCAGCGGAATTTGCGCCCAGCGCGTGCGTCGGGTTGCGTTAAGCTCACGATCTTGAAAAACGATCGCTCCGTCAGGCCCACGTACCGCGACCGTTGCCTGATGCAGGCCGCGCATCATGACGCCTTCCATCACCGCCTGGCCGCCATACGGAAATTGTGTTGGTCGCATAAGATGTAAAACGACGACAGCAGACTGCTGTCGTCGCCCCTCTACCTCAACAACTCGGCAGCCATATAAGCATACCGAAATCTACCATATCAACCGTGCCTCGAACATAGCAGGGCCGTACGGGCCGATGCTAGTACCTCTGTTTACTCTGGTTCGTAACCAGTGGGTTTGTTGCGCCTTGCCAGCGCGACCGCTGCCGCCCGCACGCCGGTGGCGATGCTCGAAATCTTGATCAGCGGTGTCACAACGCCTTCCGCGACATACGCGGTGGTGTTCTTGGTAGCGGCTGCCGTATCTTTCACCTGATCCAGCGTCTGGCTGACCTTCGGGACAACCGTATTGTTGGCGAGATCCCGAATGGCGAGCACCGCATAGATCAAGATGGCGAGCAAGGCAATCAGCAGCAGCACCGAGAAGACCTCGAAGATCGCGAGGATGACGACCGAAACGTACGCCGCCGTTTGCCAGGCGTCGTTAATCGAGATCAGTACAATCAGTCCAATGATGACGAGGACGGATACAATACCGCCGACAATAAGCCATTTTCTCAAAGCGCATCCTCCTGAAGCGATCTAGATGACCCTGATGCCCTAATCTGCCGCGATTATAGCACAGTCACGCACGTCGTATCGCAGCAATGCCTGAGAGCAAGAGCCACGCCACCACTGTCGCTTCCGGAACGGCTAAACCGCCCGGCGCAGGCAGCTGCTTGAAGATCTGAATGCCCGCCGCCCAGGTGATCAGGCAGCCCAGCGCCCCACCGATCAGGAAGAGCGGCAGATGCAGCCAGTGCCGTCCCCACAGCAGATGCGCCAGCGAGCCGTAGACCAGCCCGAGCAGCGCCGCGATATACATGCCTGGCGCGAAGCCACTCACGACGCCAGCTCCGCCGCTGGCTGCTCGACGGTAATGCGACCGCCGCCCAGCACGCTGTCGCCCTCGTAGAGCACGACCGCCTGGCCCGGCGTGACTGCGCGCTGCGGCTCATCGAAGCGGATCAGCAGCCGGCCCGGCTCCAGCGGCTCGACGGTGGCGGGCGCAGCCTGGGCATGGGAGCGAATCTGCGCCTCGCAGCGGAACGGAGCGTCCGGCCAGCGCCCCGCCACAAACGAGAAGCCCTCGGCGATCAGCTCAGGGCGCTCTAGCTCGTCCTTGCTGCCGACGATCAGCAGGTTGCGCGCAGAATCCAGCTCGATCACATACACCGGCTCGCGGGTAGTGATGCCCAGGCCGCGCCGCTGGCCGATGGTGTAGAGCGGCAGGCCGTTGTGCTGGCCCATGACGTTGCCGCGCCGGTCGACGATCGGGCCGGGCTTGAGCGCATCGGGCTGCTCCTCGCGCATAAAACGATGGTAGTCGTTGTCGGGAATGAAGCAAATATCCATGCTCTCGGGCTTGTGCGCCGTGGCCAGCTTGCGCTCGGCAGCCATCTCGCGCACCTGGGCCTTGGAAAAGCCGCCCAGCGGAAAGATCAGCCGGCTCAGCTCGTCCTGCTGCAGCATGTGAAGCACGTAGCTCTGGTCTTTGCGCAGCTCGACCGAGCGCCGCATGCGAAACTGAACATTGTCAGCCGCCAGCTGCCCGTCGAGTGTGGCTGGCGTGACCGGCTGCCAATCGCCGCCGGCACTCCACTCAGTCTGGACATAGTGGCCGGTCGCCAGGTAGTCGAAGCCGAGCAGCTGCGCGCGCTCAAGCAGATAGCGAAACTTGAGATCGCGGTTGCAGGCCAGACACGGATTCGGCGTTGCCCCCGCCGTGTACTCATTGATGAAATAATTGATCACGTGACGACGAAACTCGCGCTGGTAGTTCCAAACATAGTAGGGAATGTCCAGCTGGCCGCAGACCCGCCGCGCGCCGCTGGTCATTTCCAGCGAGCAGCACTGCGACTCCATCAGCCGTTCGTCGTCGCCCTCCCAGAGATGCATCGTGACGCCGGTAACGTCGTGGCCGGCCTCCAGCAGCAGCGCCGCCGTCAGCGAGCTATCCACGCCGCCACTCATCGCCACTAATACTTTTGCCATAGCTGTATATCCCAACGGCGCAGGATCAGCGCCAAGTCTTTATATGCTTATTAGGTGCTTATATTTTACCAGCTATGGCTAGTTGCTGTTGTGCGACCAATAACACGACAAAGGTTTAAAAAAAGTTGCGCTGGTATTGGTTCTCGGAGATAATATTCGCGAGCCCCGCAACAGCGTCCTGGATGCAAGGAGCCCTGTATGTTCCGATCACGCTCTCGCCGTTCACCCGTAACGATGTGTCTGCTCTGGCTTGCGCTTGGCGTATTTGCCATTGGCGTCGTATGGCAGGCACGACCAGCCTATGCTTTGACTCAATGGTCGGCGTGCTATAGCTATGTGCCAGTCTATGCCGATCCATACGATCAATCTACGCTGCTTGGGTGGATGGCACAAGGCGACACCTTTGCTGTGCGCTGGCTGGATATTGACTATTCCTACGGGAATGCGTATTCGCTCGGCGTGTGGGGCTGGGCTCCGACTCAGAGCTTGTGCCGGCCCTAAAAGTAGCTACAGGATATACATGTCGTTCTAGACACAAGGAGCCCGTATGATCCGATCACGCTTTCGCCGCTCACCCGTAACCATGTTTCTGCTTGTGCTGGCGCTCGGCGCGTTCGCCGTCAGTGCAGTCTGGCAGGCACGACCGGCCTACGCCTTAATGCAATTGTATGCGTGCTATAGCTATGTACCAGTCTATGCGGCTCCGGAGGAGGGAGCCGCAGTACTTACTTGGATGGCACAAGGTCAATCGTTTGTTAGCAAGAGCTCCCCGGTTGCTGGGTTCATATACGGTCGAGAATTTGTGCAGGGAGTCACGGGCTGGGCTCCATACGAGGACTTGTGCTATCAACCATAGGTTGGAGATCTGCCAGGGTGTACATTATCGTTCTAGACACAAGGAGCTTGTATGATCCGACCACGCTTTCGCCGCCGCTCACCTGTAACGATGTTTCTACTTGTGCTGGCGCTCGGCGCATTTGCCGTCAGCGCAGTCTGGCAGGCACGACCGGCCTACGCGCTCTACCAAAAGTTCGCGTGCGGCCCGCTGCCGATCTATCAGCAGCCCGACTACTCAGCACCTGTGATTGGCTACCTCCAACAAGGTGACACCTTTGCAGCCCAGGCACCGTCAGGCGATTTCACCTATGGCAAGGCCTTTGGCGTGTGGGCCTGGGCTCCAACCGAGGGCCTGTGCGATCGCTGGTAGTTCTGATCTTTTAGGTTACGAATAAAGCGCCGCCTACACAGTGTAGGCGGCGTTTCATTGTTTGGCGAGGCTGGAAGTGTTGAAAGCTCAGCGCCAACGCTCGATCGCCTCGACCTCGTGCAGGCCGATCCGCATACGCTGCGCCCAGTGCTCGGTCTTGCCGTCGAAATCGGCGATCCAGGCGTCAAGGCCGCCCATCATGGCGATCTCGTCGGCGTAGCGGTCGGGCGTTTCCCATTCCAATCCTTCGGTCGCGGTGTAGCCGATCACCAGATTCGGGATGCGCGCCAGATACAGCGGCCAGGCGCAGTCGTTGCCGATCGTCGGCTCGGGGCGGGGCAGCGACAGCAGGGCTTTGATCGCGCGGGTGGAAAGGCCACGCGAGGCAGCCGTAACATCGAGCTCCTGCCCGAACGCCAGCCCAAACGCGTGGTTGGCGA
>JAFAYS010000870.1 GCA_019240175.1 Chloroflexota bacterium
CGCTGAGCTGGCGCAGATGCTTGAGGCAGCGGCTGAGGCGCTGAATCCCGAGGCCTGCGCTGGCCGTATGCTCGTGCTGACGAGCGAGCCGGGCCTGGGTAAATCGCGCTTGATCGAGGAGTTGCTGACCAACCTGCGTACGGGGCATACCTCCGCGCTTGTCGTCAGGGATAGCTGCGCCAGCTATGAGCAAGCGGTGCCCCACGCGACGATCACCCGCGTGCTGCGCCAGATTCTCCGCCTATCGATCTGGGACGATCGCAATACGCAGGCGATCGCGGCGCAGCAGCAGCTGAGCGAGTTTCTCCCGCAGTCGCAGCAGTTCGGCCCGCTGCTGGCACCAATCCTGGGCCTGCCAATTCCGGAGACGCCGCTGACGCAGGCGCTGACGCCCGAGCAGCGCCATGATCGGCTGCATGACCTGATCAGCGCGCTGATTCTGGCGGTGGCCCATGTGCGTACACTGGTCCTGGTGATCGACGATTTCCACTGGATCGACGCGTCGAGCCGGGATATTGTGCAGCGGCTGGCGGCAGAGATGGTCGACTATCCGCTGCTGCTCTGCCTCAGCTCGCGTGACTTCTCCGAGGCGGATGAGTTCTGGATCGCGGTCGAGTATAGCCGTCGGATCGCGCTGGCTGAGCTGAACACGAACCAGAGCGCGGCGCTGCTGGAGTCGTTGCTCGATGGACATGTGCCGTCGCAGCTCCAGCCGCTGCTCGATCGGACCCATGGCTCGCCCTTCTTGCTCGAAGAGATCATTCGCTATCTGCACCAGTCGGGAGCGCTTCAGCGCGATGAGCACGGCGCGTGGGTGTGTACGCGCGCGATCGATCACAGCACAACGCCGGTCGAGGTACAGCAGCTGATGATGGCGCGGCTGGATCAGCTGCCCGAAGCCGCCCGATCGACGCTGCTGAACGCGACCGTGCTCGGCCAGCGCTTTGAGCTACGCGTGCTGGCCGAGATCGTCGTCGAGCGTGAGGCGCTGCTGGAGCACATAGCTGTGCTGGTGCACACCGGCATGCTCACGCCCAGCCACGACGGCGTGGATTCGACCTATGCTTTTCGCCATGCGCTGGTGCGGGATGTCGTATATAACAGCATGTCGTACGCCCAGCGCCGCCGCATCCATGCTCAGGTTGCTGCGACGATCGAGGATCTGTATGCTGATGAGCTTGATACGCAGCGCGTGATTCTGGCGAATCATTATGCCGCTGCCGAGCTCTGGGTGCAGTCGCTGCCGCACTTTGTCCAGGCGGCGCAGCAGGCGCAAACGCGCTATGCCAACAGTGAGGCGCTCACGTTGTACGAGCAGGCGGCGGCGATCGCGATGCTGCTTGACGAGCCCAACCGGGCGCTGACAGCGGCGACCTACGAGGGCATGGGCGATGTGCTGGCGCTGACCGGCAATCCCTCAGGCGCGCGCAATACTTATGGCCGGCTGCTTGATCTGCTGCGATCTGAGTCTAGCTTGGAGCAGTTGATCTTGCGGGCCAGAATCCAGCGTAAGATCGGCAGTACATTTGAGCATCAGGCAAACACACGGGAAGCGTTTACCTGGCTCACACGCGCCGTCAGTGAGATTGCCGCTGCCGGCTCTACACACGCGGCGGAGCTGGAACATACCCGCATTCTCAGCGATATCGGCTTTGTTCATTTTCGGGAAGCGCATTTGGAGCAGGCCCAGCACTATCTTGATCAGGCGCTCACGCGTATCAAGCCTTTGCAGGTGTACGACGAGCAGGCACGCATTTTGAATCGGCTCGGCGGTGTTGCCTGGCAGCGCGCCGATGTCGCCATGGCGCAGGCGTATGTCGAGCAGGGGCTGGCGGCGAGTGAGCAGAGTGGTAATCTGGTCGATCAGATTAATATGCTCAACAACCTGGGTTTGATCGTAGAGACGCAGGGCTTGTTGGACGATGCCCTGCGCTCGTATCTCCGTGCGATCGACTTGAATGAAGGGATCGGCAATCCACGCATGGCCGCGATCCTCAGGAACAATGCCGGCGTCACGCTGTACAACAGTGGCAAATATCAGCAGGCACATGATTATTTTATCCAGTCGCTTGAGCTGGCTACCGCTGTGCGCGATCCTTACAATCAGGCGCGCGCGCTCCTGAATCTGGGACGTGTCCTGACGCGGCTTGAGCGCTGGCAGAGTGCCGAGCGTCATTTGCTCCAGAGCCAGTTTCTGATCGCGCAGCTGAATCTGCCGCCTGAGCAGCTTGAGTGTCTGGTAGCGCTGGCCGAGCTGGCGCTGCAACAGGGAAAGATTGCGGATGCGCTTGATTGGTGGGAGCAGGCTAGGCCACTGGCAACCGATACCGAAAGCGAAGAATTCGGCAGATTCAAACGCCTTGAGGCCCAGATAGCGCTTGCTAGAGGTGATCGGCAGCAGGCGATTGATCTGCTGACGGCCAACGTCGATTTCTTTGTCGGGCTGCAACATGTCCCCGAGGCGCAGTGGAGCCGTCGGTTGCTTGCGGCGCTTGCCGATTCTGATCAACAGCCCGCATAGCGTACAGCTCACGAGCAGGTCTTAAATAAGAGCGGACGAACCTCTAAAGTTCGTCCGCTCTTGTTGTGCTGATCACTGAAGTGCTACTCGGTAATCAGCAACTCCGCGTGCGTTGCTGCCGACGTCGCCGCTGCTGCGGTTGATCCGGCCCAGGTACGCAGACCACCGGCCCACAGCGAGTCGCTGGCCGTCCAGGTATCCGTTGATCCGGCCCAGGTGCGCAGACCGCCAGCCCAGGTACGGAGGCCGCCAGCCCAGGTGCGCAGACCGCCAGCCCAGGTGCGCAGACCGCCGTTCCAGACATAGGTCTGGCCA
This sequence comes from Chloroflexota bacterium, assembly GCA_019240175.1. GTDB lineage: Bacteria > Chloroflexota > Chloroflexia > Chloroflexales > Kallotenuaceae > LB3-1. The sequence continues at coordinate 2,837 of JAFAYS010000870.1, forward strand.
GTGACGGGATCGATGAGCTCGAAGTTGCCGGTCGCCTCATCCCAGGTGGTGTTGCCCCAGTAGTGAGTTGTGCTCGACAGGTCCAGGCTCACGTCCATGCCCGCATTCGCGCTCTCGGTCGAGGCGCTAAAGACCGCATCGCTGGCGTTGACCAGACCCGCGCCCTGCTCCCAGATCGAGTAGATCGGCTCGCCGGTCGCCGGATCGATCGCGGCGCGGGCGGTGTCCATGATGCGATGCTTCACCTGGTTGTTGGTCAGATCCGGGTTGGCCTGGAGCATCAGCGCGACCACGCCGCTGATCTGCGGTGCCGCCATCGAGGTGCCGCTCAGCCGGAAGTAGGTATGCTCTTTGGCCGGCGTACCAATGCCGTAGTTGACCCGCGCTTTTTCCTGAATACTGGCCTCAGGAATTTGCAGCGCCAGCGTCGAGTCGTCGGGGATCGGCGCGATCGTCCGGGTAGCTGGCACGACCAGATCCGGCTTCACAAACGCGGACTCGGTCGGGCCACGGCTGGAGTAGGATGCCAGCTCATCGTAGCCGCTCTCGGTGTAGCGCCCGCTCTTGAGTGCGCCGGCGGTGATCACGTAGGGCACGTTGCCAGGCGCGGTGATGGTGCCTGCATCCGGGCCGCTGTTGCCCGCCGCCGCCACCACGACGATCCCCTCCTGCCAGGCGCGCATAACCGCCTGGTTCATCGGATCGGCCCAGTATGGCCCGAGCACCGGCGCGTACAGCGACAGGTTGAGCACGCGCACGTTGTAGGTCTGCTTGTTGGCCACAACCCAATCGATCGCGGAGATCACCGAGCTGTAGGTTCCAGCGCCATCTTTATCCAGCGCGCGCGCAACCAGCAGATTGACCTGTGGCGCGACACCGACCGGCGTTGCCTGGGTTGCGCTGGAAAGCTGCGTCTGGCGGTTGTCGGCGATCGTTGAGATCACGTGCGTGCCGTGGCCGTGCTGGTCGGTGCTGTTGTACGACTTCAGGTCTTTGAACTTGTTGCCGTTCTCGGCGGTGCGTGGTAGGAAATCGCGGTACACAATGCAGCGACCGGCGGTTTCGGCGACCAGCGTGCCGGTGGTCCCGTCTTTGTGCGTCCAGGCCGCCGGGCTGTCCATCTCCATAAAGCCGGAGTCGACGACCGCGACCGTCACGCCCCAGCCGCGCAGCGGGCGATTCTGGCTGCCGTTCGCAGTTGACACTTGCTCGTTTTTACACTCGGTTTTCCTGGTCGATACGCTCTGATTGTGCAACGTGTTCGCACCAGTAGCCGCTGCGGGGTACAGCAAGTAGTCACGTGTATGAGCTTCGGTACCAACCGTTTCGCCGGTGTTCGTCTGCTCACCTTTGGGCATTCCGCGCCGTGGCCCGGCTTGCTTGGGGCTGCTCTCGACGCCGCTGGCCTGCACGGCTCCGTCGAAGTGCAGCGCTACTTGCGGATTGCGGCTCAGCCGCGCAACGGCTGTTTGATCCAGCGATGCCGCTACGCCATTGATGATCCGCAGCGGCTGGGTGACCGTGCCGCCTACGCCGTTGACCGCCGCTGCGGCAGCTTCGCTGCTGCCTGCCTGGACGATGTACGAGTGTTGAGGAGACGCTTGCTCAAAAGTGGGGGGAATACCAGCCGCTGCCAGAACCAGCAGGACGGTCGCGATCAGCAAGAACCTCGGCCAGTACGACAATTTTGCCATCGACAGACTCCTTGTTAGAACGTTCCAACTACGATGTTGAACATCTCAGGCTGCGCTAAAACGATTGGCCTTTTTGGGTTAAATGTTGGCTGGTACCTCTCCTTAATCTTCTGATAACATTTCCTCATAGGCAAAAACGCATTGAATCGCGTTTAGATACTGCCTTTTGCGACGAAATATGAACTAAACCTCAGATGGAGACCGGTTTCTCACGACGATCGCGGCTTTATACTCGTGTTGACGATTTTCTATACACGATCGTAGAGATATGTTACTTTGTGGGTGGGAATACCTAGCAATCATCGCACCGGTACCAGGGTTGTTCTCTAGCTCTTTGGTCCGGTCTGCGCTAGTCCTGAGCGTGCAGAAAAATATGACGATCGATTACTTGCGACGCTCTGTCGTAGCTCGAATGGTTGTGTTTCGGTAAAATGTTGAACCGCGCGTCATGTTCGGTGGTTAACCCTGTGCTACAGGTGTTTCTATCGAGGAGATCGTCGTGGTTCGCCTGATCCTCCGCAAGCTGGCGCTGCTGATCGTGCTGATTCCGCTGCTCAACGCTTTTGGCTTCTTTTACGCCAACGCCTTCGGCCCGCGCCGGTTTGTCAACGCGGTCGGCAGCCTGGTGGAGCGCGAGGCCGCGCCGCCGTTCTCCGAGATCTACGCTGCCTACCTACAGCGCCTGCTGAGCGGCGATTTCGGCGCGATCAGTCGTGTGCCGATCCCGGACTACATCAGAACACCGCTCAATAATAGTCTCGCCTTGCTGGGTGTGGCGCTGGTGCTGGTGGTGATCCTCGGCCCGCTGCTAGGGCTGCTGGCGATCGATCGCCACACGCGCCGCATCTCACCGCGCGCACAACTGATCCTGACGATTGGCTCGGCACTGCCGGGCTTTTTTCTCGGCAGCGTGCTGATCGCCGTGATCCTGTACGGCTCGCGCTATTTTTGGTGGGGTCGCGGCACAGTGCTGCCGATTCAGGGCTTTGGCTTGGACGCGCATCTGATCATTCCGACGATCACGCTGGCCGCGCGGCCCGTGCTGTATGTGGCCTATCTCACGGCGGGGCTGCTTGAGCACGAACTCCAACAGGACTATGTGCGCGTGGCGCTGGGCAAGGGCCTGAGCTGGAGCGCGCTCCTGCGCCGTCACGCCTTGCCGAACATTACCGCGCCGGTGGTCGTGGCGATGGGTCAATCGCTGCGCTTTCTGGTCAGCGGGCTGATCCTGGTCGAGGCGCTCTTCGACTGGCGCGGCATGGGCCGCATGTTTATGCAAACGATCTCGGTCAGCAACACGCTGCGCGCCGCACCTATCTTTGGCAACGCCGAGCTGCTGGCTTTTATTTTCGTGCTCTTTGGCGTGCTGCTGCTGCTGGCGGATCTGCTGGCCAGCATCGTCTCGCATCTGGCCGATCCACGGCTCAGACGTGCCGTCGAGCGTCCGCTGGCCTAGGCGCTCCGCAATCTCGATCTTTCCTCAGCTATGGAGTTGTCATGCGCGCAATCTCACGCAACTATTCGTTGTATGTCGGCGGTCTGATCAGCGCGATTATGCTGGGCCTGGCGCTCTTCGGCCCACTGCTGGCACCGCGCGATCCGATGGAGAGCAGCGGCGTGATCTTTGTGGACGGCGTGGTCTACGGCCCCAACCCGATGCGCGCGCTTGGACCGTTCATCAGTTCGGAGTATCCGCTGGGCCTCGACATCGTCGGGCGCGATATTCTCAGCCGTCTGCTCTGGGCCGTCCGTCCGACGCTACTGCTGTGCGCGGCGATCGCGCTAGCCCGGCTGGCGATCGGCGTGTGCCTGGGTCTGCTGGCGGGCTGGTTTGGCGGCAGGCTGGCCTACCTGATCGACGGCCTGATCAGCGTGAGCGTGGCGATCCCGCTGCTGATCGTGGCGATCGCGGTGCTGACGGCGCTGAATACCTGGCCGCCGCTGACGGTCTTTGTGCTGGCGCTGACGCTCACCGCCTGGTGCGATACCGCCGCGCTGGTCAAAAGCCGCACGCAGGCTGTGTTACAGCTGCCGTTCATCGAGAGCGCCCGCGCGATCGGGCGGCGCTCCGGCGGCCTGCTCTGGCATCATGTGCTGCCGCAGCTCTGGTCGATCATTCCGATGCTGATCGCCTTTGAGCTAAGCGCGGCGCTGCTGGTAGTGTCCGAGCTGGGCTACCTGGGCTACTTCATCGGCGGCGGCTTCCTGTACCAGGATTCGGTCAGCGACTTCGACGTGCAATATCTCCAAACCGGGGGCTATCCCGAGCTCGGCCAGATGCTGTCGCAGTTCTTCTTGCAGCTGTATCGCACGCCGTGGGCCTCGATCTCCGCCGGCTCGCTGACGGTGCTGGCGCTGGTCGGCTTTACGCTGCTGGGCGAAGGACTGCGGCGCGGCATGGATGTGACACGACCGCGACCGGCCTGGTGGCGGCTGCTGTTTCAGCGGCGCGGCCCCAAGCCCAACGAGCAGCCAGTGTTCGCGCCGAGCCGCCGCAACGTGTGATCGGCGCTCGCGCCTGCGGCAAGCGCAGCCACTTCTGCTATAATGCCGCCTGCGATGTCCACAGAAACGATTCCACCACATGTATCTTAAACGCCTCGAAATCTATGGCTTTAAAACGTTTGCCCAGCGCACGACGTTTGATTTTCCGCCGGGCGTGACCGCAGTTGTCGGGCCGAACGGCTCCGGTAAATCGAATGTTGCCGACGCCGTACGCTGGGTGCTCGGCGAGCAAAGCTTCGCCAATCTGCGCTCGAAGCGTACCGACGATCTGGTCTTTGGCGGCGGCAAAGGTCGCGCGCCGATGGGCTTTGCGGAGGTCTTTTTGACGATCGATAACAGCGATCGTCTGCTGCCGCTGCCCTACGACGAGGTCACGATCGGGCGGCGCGCCTACCGCAACGGCGAGAACGAGTACAGCATCAATCGGGCGCGTGTGCGGCTGCGCGATGTTATGGATGCCGTCGCGCCGCTTGGTGCGTCCTACACGCTGATCAATCAAGGCCTGGTCGATACGGCGCTGGCGCTGCAGCCCGAGGAGCGGCGGCGGCTCTTCGAGGATGCGGCGGAGATCGGGCCGTATCAAGCCAAAAAACACGAGGCCGAGCGGCGGCTGCGTGAGACCGAGACTAACCTGGTGCGCTTGAGCGATCTAGTCAGTGAGCTAGAGCCGCAGCTGCGCACGCTCAAGCGCCAGGCGCGTGACGCCGAGGCGGTCGGCGCGGTCGAGGCCGAGCTACACGCGCTGCTGCGCCAGCACTACGCGATCCAGTGGACGCAGACGATCGCGCAGCTTCAGGCGGCGGAGCAGGACGAGACGCGGCTGGCCGCCGATCTGACCGAGAAGCGCGCGTCACGTGAGGCGGCGGCTGAGATGTTGCAGGCCGATCGCGAGCAGATGCGGGATCGCCGCGCGGCCCTGGAGCAGATCCGCGCCACACAATCTCAGACGACGCGGCAGGTCGAGTCGGCGTCGCGCGAGCTGGCGGTGGCTGAGGAGCGATCCGCTGGCCTGCGTCAGCGTCAGACCGAGCTGGCGGCGCGGCGCACGCAGCTTGAGTCCGCCGCCAACGCTGCTCGTGAGCAGGTGCAGCTCCTGACTGTGCAGGCCGCCGAGCTTGAGTCCACGCTGGCCGAGCAGCGCAGTCGCTTGCAGGAGTCCGAGGCGGCGCTCAAGCGTGAACTGGATGTGCGCCGTGCCGCCGAGGCCGAGCTATCCGCCCGGCGTGAGGCGCTGGTCAAAGCGACGACCGCGCTGGAAACCGAGCGTGTCAGGCAGCAGTCATTGGCGCGGCGGCTGGCGACGATCGAGGCCGAGAGCGCCGATCTCGACTCAACAATGCAGGGGGGCGCGGCGCTGGTGGAGCAGCACGGCGCGGCGGTCACAGCCGCCCAGCAGACGCTCGAAGCGGCTGAAGCGCGGATCACGGCGGCGACCCAGGGCCTGGAGTCGCTGCGGGCTGAGGGCGAGGCGCGACGCCGTGAGCGAGAGCAGCTTGACGAGCGCATCACGGCGGCCAAGCGGGCGCACGGCGAGCTTTCGGCGCGCTACGATGCGCTGAATCGGCTGGCGCGCTCTTACGAGGGCACGTTCGCGGGTGTGCGCGTGGCCATGCAGTGGGCTGAGCGCGAGAACCGATCCGGCTTTGCGCTGGTCTCGTCGCTGCTGCGTGTGCCAGCCGAGCTAGAAACCGCGATCGAGGTGGCGCTGGGCGCGCGGCTGCAAAACGTGGTCGTGGAGCGCTGGGCCGATGCCGATGCCGCGATCGCACAGCTCAAACGATCGAACAGTGGGCGCGCAACATTCCTGCCGCTGGATACGTTAAAGCCAGGTCGCCGGCTGACGGTGCCGCGACTGAGCGGTATTCAGGGCATCGCGGCGGATCTGATCGATGTCGACGCGCAGTATACACCGATCGCCGCGTATCTGCTGGGCCGCACGCTGATCGCCGATGATCTGGCGGCTGCCCGACGCGCACTGTCCGAGCTTGAGGGCGGCTGGACGATCGTCACCTTGAGCGGCGAGCAGGTCGCGACCGGCGGCGCTGTGACCGGTGGCGCGGCAACCCGCGAGAGCGGCACGCTGCGCCGTGAGCGTGAGCTACGCGAGCTGCCGGCGCAGCTCAAGTCGGCGCAGAACGTGGTGGAGCAGGTCCAGGCTGAGCGTTCGGAGATCGCGCGGCGGATCGAGGAGGTGCAGCAGGAGCTGCGGCAGGCGGAAACAGCCTTGCGCGAAGCCCGCACCGCGCGGGATCAGGCGCAGCGCCACGTCGAGGATCGACGCCGCGTGTTGCATCGCGCCGAGGCCGATGTGGCCGCATTGAACCGTCGGCGGGCGGATGTGCAGCGTGAGCACGCGGCGCTTGAGCAGCAGATCCAATCGGCGCAGAGCGTGGTCCAGGCCGCAGAAGCATCGTTTGCGCGGGTGCAGGCCGAGACCAATGCTGCTGAGGCCGAGCTAACCGAGCGGCTGGCGGCGATGGGCAACGACGAGGCGCTGCTCCGTGAGCAACGTGGCCGTTTTGCCCAGCTAGAAGCCGAACAGCGCAGTCAGTTGGCCGCGATCCGCGCCCAGGAGCAGGCTGCCAGCCGCTCGGATCTTGAGCGGTCAGCGGTAGAGCAGCAGGGAACGCAGCTGGCGCAAGAGCTGGCCGCGCTGAGCGCGACGATCGAGGCGCTGCAAACTCGGCAGGCGGATCTGCAAGCTCAGGCCCAGACCGTGACCGAGCAGGTCGTCGCCGCTCAAGCGGTGGTACGCGAGGCCGAGCAGCGGCTGGAAACGCTTGAAGCCGCCGAGCGCGATCTCACCGCCGCGACGCTGGCGCTTGAGTCGGCGCATGGCGCGGCAGCAGTGGAGCTACAGCGTCGGCGCTCGGATCGAGATGCCGTGTGGGAGCGCGCCGCTGAAGACAACATCGACGTCGAGCAGCTGGTGCGTGAGCAGTCCAGCGCCGACGAAGCCGAGCCTGAGGCCGCGCTGGCCCCACGCATCGATCAGCTGCGGGGGCGGCTGCGACGTATGGGACCGGTCAATGCGCTGGCACCGGAGGAATACCGCGCCACGCAAGAGCGCTACAGCTTTATGACCGAGCAGTTGGCGGATGTGCGCGCGGCGACGGTCTCGCTGCGTGAGGCGATCAGCCAGCTCGATCAGGTGATGCAGCAGCACTTCGAGGCCACCTTTGAGGCGGTTGGCCGCGAGTTTAGCCAGAAGTTCACGCAGCTGTTCGGCGGCGGCACGGCGCGGCTCTCGCTGCTGCGCTCCGAGAGCGAGGCCGAGGGCGTGCAGGGCATCGAGATTCTGGCCCAGCCGCCGGGCAAACGTCAGCTCAATCTCCAGCTGCTTTCGGGCGGCGAGCGAGCGCTGACGGCAGCCGCGCTGCTCTTCGCGATCCTGACCGTCAATCCGAGTCCGTTTTGTATTCTGGACGAGGTTGATGCGGCGCTCGACGAGGCCAATGTGGTGCGCTTTCGCGAGGCGCTGCTGGAGCTGGCGCAGCAGACCCAGTTTATTCTGGTGACGCATAATCGTGGCACGGTAGAAGCTGCTGACACTTTATATGGGATAACGATGGCCGAAGACGGCGGCTCGCGGGTGCTCTCGGTGCGGCTGGAAGAGGTTGACGAGGACGGATCGCTGGCGCTGGCAGGGTAAAGCTGCGGCGACAAAAATAACTACAGGACTCAGGACGCTAGGCGTCTAGACGCTGTGGTATGATCCGGTCGGGCAGAAGAGATGGAGATTGGCTGGGCTGCGTTGGCGGCCCGCGATCAGGAGGCAAATACTCTATGGCGTGGCTACAACGCCATTGGCGACTACTTCTTGGCCTTGTTTTCATTGGCGCGCTTATTGGCATTGTTGTCACGCAGCGAGGAGAGCTGATCGAGGTCGGACGTATCCTCGGCATGGCGCATCCTGGCTGGCTGGCGGCGTCGCTGCTGGTGCAAAGCCTGGTCTATCTCTGCTTTGCGGCGGTCTACTGGCGCAGCCTGCATCTACTGGGCTATCACGTTCGTCTACCCTCGCTGTATGGCGTCGCGTTCGTGGCGATCTTTCTAGGCCGCGTATTTCCGGCGGGCGGCACCAGCACCTTCGCCTTTTTGCTCTACCAGCTGCGGCGACGCGGCATTCCCGACGGCACCGGCGCGGTCGCGGTCACGCTCGACGGCCTTTCCTATCTGATCGGCTTCTTTATTCTGCTTTCCAGCGGCTTCATCTATCTTTTCACCCACGGCGATCTTAAAGTTAATCAGGTGCTGATTGTCGCGCTGCTGTCGATGGTGATCATGGCGCTGGGCATGTATGTCTGGGGCCTGTCCCGCGATCGAGGGCTGTTGACGCGACGGGCGCTGAGCATCAAAAACTGGCTGGCGCGCGTGCTCCGCCGCAACTGGGGCGATACGCAGGTGCTCTCGTTTATTGCCGAGCTGTACGAGGGCGGCGCGCTGATTAGCCGTGATCGCTTTGGCTTTGTGCAGCTGGTCGGGCTGCATGTCACGGCGCTGCTCTTCGACTGCGTCACGCTGCTGCTGCTCTTCTGGGCGGTCGGTCAGTGGCCGCATTTCTCGGTCGTGCTGCTGGGCTACAGTCTGGCCTATTTTCTCAGCACGATCTCGTCGCTGCCCGGCGGCGGCGGCTCGTTTGAGCTGACGATGACCGCAACCATGGCGACGCTCGGCATCGATCACGCGCTGGCGCTCTCGGTGACGCTGCTCTACCGGCTGCTGGCCTTCTGGATGCCGCTCTTTATCTCGGCAGTGATCTATCGGCGCGTGCATTACCATAACGAGGAGCCGCCCAAACGCCGCGAGGTTGTGCCGGTCACGCTGCGCGACTAGCGGCACGCAATCAAAGAGCGCCGCAGAAAGGTTTTGTATGCGATCTGTTCGTTGGTTCTCCGGTATGATGGCGCTGCTAGTGCTGCTGGCCGGCTGTGGTGAGGCTGCTGTCGCGCCGCCCGCTGCGACGACTGCCGCGAGTGCGTCGCCCGCTCCCTCACCCACAACTTCCGCGACTGCTACTACTTCCCCGCCAACCCCGACGATCGCCGCAACGAGCACGAGCGCTCCCGCGATCGAAACCGAGACCGCTCAAGCCAGTTCCGAGTTTAACCTGCCGCCGGAGTGGGCGCGCGGCGCAACGATCTATCAGATCTTTGTGCGCACGTTCACGCCCGAAGGCACGATCGCTGCGGCGACCGCGCGGCTGCCCGAGATCCGCGATCTGGGCGCTGAGGTCGTGTATCTGCTGCCGATCCATCCGATCGGCGCTGAGCGGCGTAAAGGCAGTCTGGGCAGCCCCTACAGTGTGCGCGACTACCGCGCGATCGATCCCGCGCTGGGCACCGCCGACGATTTTCGCGCCTTTGTCGAGCAAGCGCACAGCCTGGATCTGCGCGTGATGCTGGATCTGGTTGCCAACCATAGCGCCTGGGACAATCCGCTGATCACGGAGCATCCCGACTGGTATATGCACAACGCGGCGGGCGAGATCGTGCCGCCCAACGCCGACTGGACCGATGTCGCCGACCTGGACTACGCCAACGCCGATCTGCGCCGCTACATGATCGAGACCAGCTTGTACTGGGTCAACGAGTTTGGCATCGATGGCTTTCGTGCTGACGCCGCCGAGCAGGTGCCGACCGACTTCTGGCGCGCCTGGCGGGAAGCGCTCAAAGCCGCCAATCCCGAGCTGCTGCTGCTCTCTGAATCCGACGTCCCGGCGATGTATCGTGCCGGCTTCGAGGTTGCCTACGACTGGAACACGCAGCCCGCGTTTACCGCCGCGCTCTTGAACCCAAAGCTCACGCAGCGAGCGCTCGCGCCAATCGTGGCCGAGCAGCGCCGCGCTGGCGATCAGCGGTGGCGGATGCGCTACCTCGAAAATCATGACCAGGAGCGTATCGCCTCGGTGCCGACGCCCAAGGTCGCGCGCCGAGCTGCCGCCGCGTTCCTGCTGACGCTGCCCGGACTGCCGCTGATCTACGCCGGCCAGGAGGTCGGTGCGACCGAGCGGCCTTCGCTGTTCGAGCCAAACACGGTTAATTTTGCCCGTGGCGACGAGAATCTGCGCGCGATCTACGCCGAGCTGATCAAGCTGCGCCGCGAAAATCCCGCCCTACGCGAAGGAACACTCACGCCGCTCTCAACCGACGACCAGCAGTTCTTGCTTTTCGAGCGCGCCACGGCTGAGCAGCGCGTGCTGGTCTTTATCAATATGCAAATCAAGCCGGAGTATGCCGAGCTTGGGGATCTGACCGAAGGTCGCAATCTTCAAACGGGCGAAACCGTCGATCTGAGTCGCGGGCTATCTGTGGAAGGCTACGGCTACCGGCTGATCGAAATTCCCTAGAGGTGTGCTATGACTACTCCCGCCAAGGTCCTGCAACCAGTTACGCTTGAAGGCCAGGTCGTGCGGCTGGAGCCGCTGACGCTGGATCATCTCGACCAGCTGTGTGAGGTCGCCCTGGACGAAGATCTGTGGCGCTGGACGACCACGCAGGTACGTACCCGCGACGAGCTGCGCCAGTACATCGAGGCGGCGCTGCACAGCCAGCAGCAGGGCACCGCGCTGCCCTTCGCGACGATCGAGCGTGCCAGCGGACGCGCGATCGGCAGCACGCGCTACGGCAACGTCGAGCTGCGCGATCGTCGCGTTGAGATCGGCTGGACCTGGGTCGGGCAGCCCTGGCAGCGGACGGCGGTCAATACCGAGGCCAAGTATTTGATGCTGCGCTATGCCTTCGAGACGCTTGGCTGCATCCGGGTCGAGCTCAAAACCGACGCGCTCAACGAGCGCTCGCGACGGGCGATTGCGCGCATCGGGGCCAAAGAAGAAGGCCTGCTGCGCCAGCATATGGTCACGGCCAGCGGACGGCTGCGTGACACCGTGTATTTCAGCGTGCTCGATCGGGAATGGCCGGAGGTCAAGGCCGCGCTAGAGGCCAAGCTCGATCGATCGTAGCGCGGCCCGAGATCCGGATCGTGCTGCCGGATTTAGCCCTGCTTGATAATCTCGGCCAGCGTATCGCGCAGCAGCACCAGCTCTTCCTCGGTATTGTAAAAGCCAGTGCTGACCCGTAGGACATAGCCGTTCGCGACCGGAATCGTGCGCAGGACAATATTGCGCTCACGCAGCGTGCCGGCGATCGTCGTCGGATCGAGGCCGTCGATCGTGAATGCGACCAGCCCGGCATGATCAGCCGTGGTCAAGATCGTCGCGCCTGGCAGCTTGCGCAGCAGATCACGTGCCCGATTTGCCAGCCGCTGAATACGATCGAACGCCCACTCCCAGCCTACAGTTTCTTCCAGCCAGTTAAGACTTGCCAGCATTGCCGCCGCGCCAGGCCGGAAGATCGAGCTGGTCTCGTAGCGGCGCGCGCTGGGCGCGTAGAGAAAGTCGCCATTGAGCGTGTAGCTTTCGGGATCGCGTAGGGAGAATACGCCGACAAAGGTTGGTTTCACCAGGCTTAGCCGATCCCAGCGCACATACAGCGCGCCGATGCCTTCCGGGCCGCAAAGCCATTTCTGGCCGGGCATCGCGTAGAAGTCTACGCCCGACGCGTGCAGATCCAGCGGTACCGCGCCCACCGACTGCGCGCCATCGACCAGCACCAGCACGCCACGCCGGTGCGCCAGCGCCACGATCTCATCCAGCGGCAGGAGTGCGCCGCTGCTCCAGCTGACATGCGACAAGCTCAGCAGCCGTGTGCGCGGCGTGATCGCCTCGTCCAGCGCCGCCAGCACCGCCGCTCGATCGTTGCCCAGGCCCAGATCGACCACGCGCACATCTACGCCAAAGCGCTGCGCGACCACGTAGGCCGGCAGTAATCCGCCCTCATGCTCAAGCATGGTCGTCAGAAGCTCGTCGCCCGGCTGCCAGTTCAAGCCCCAGCAGACGATATTCATGCCGTCGGTCGTGTGGTGCGTCAGCGCGATCTCGTCGGCATCGGCATTGACCAGCCGCGCAAATGCGGCGCGCAGCCCGTCGAGTGTCTGAATCACGCGCTCGAAGCCCAGGATATCGCCGCGACCCTGCTCGAAGTTGTGCTGCGCTTCGTCGAGCAGCGTCTGCTGCGCCGCCTGGGGAAATGGTCCGGCTGTGCCGGTATTCAGGTAGGCTACAGCCGCTACTGCGCCAAGGTCAGCCCGGATTCGGTTCAGATGCTCATCGTTCATTGACGGCTCCTCAAAGACTTAACCGCCATTATAGCGCGGGCCGTCGAATACGCTGAACGTTTGTCGGGCAAGCAAAAGCTCCCGCCAGCGACGGGAGCTTGCGTGGAAGGATGGTGGAATTTTTAGCGTCCGAGGCGCTCGGCAACAAGCTTGCGCAGCTCGGCGGTGCCCAGCGGAGCCGCCAGCGTGCTCAGCACGCCGCCGTTGCGAATCTCGGCCAGGCCGGTCATCGCCGGTCGCTCGATCGCGTTGGCGGGCGGGCCGACCATGATGCTGGGATCGTCGTAGTCGTATAGTCGCTGCACCATTTCCAGCTTCAGCTGGCCCAGCTCTTCGTCGGTGAGGAAGGCCGAGATCTGGTTCTGATACAGGTAGTTGATCTGCTGGCCGATGAAGAAGTCAAGGGCGATGTGATCCGTCGAGCCGTCGTCGGCACCGATCCAGACCTGATACTGGTTGGTCGGCGTGCCCGCGATGGTTTTGGTGCCAATACTGCTGATCGGCGCATTCGAAACGTCCGCCGAGGGCACTGACGTCGGGTCTTCAACCGGCAGATCGAGCGCGCTCTCGACGTACCACTGGGTGCTGGCGTCCTCGCGCGTGTAGATCCGTCCGTCATACAGCACGACTTCCAGCGTAGAATCGAATTGGCCGTTAATCGACATGGCCCGCAGGACAAAGTGAGCGCGGTTTGCCCCGACGATCTCGCCCTTACCTACGATAAACGGCATGTCGTCGAGCACCAGAGCCATATCGAAACGCGCGCTCATCGCCGAGCGAATTTCCGGCAGCTCATCAACTCGCTCGGCTGCCGCTGCTGGCAGCGCGATCACCGCCAGGAGGAAGGCCAAGATGACGAATCGAACATGTTTAACCATGAGACGCTCCCTTCCTTCAACAAGACAAATGATCCACCATCATCTGTCGGGTCGCGGCTATTCTAGCATAGAAATTTTGAGGCTCAACCAGTATTTGCTTCTCATCACGATACAATCGTGAATATTGATGATCAATTCTATATGTATCGCATTTTTAAACTTTCTCTGATAAGGACTCATTGGTGAATCCAGGTGACAAATTCGGTCACAGTGTTTTGCTGCTGGCTGTTGTGCTACTCATTGTCATTTATTGACGCTCTTTTTACTGAACATAAGCGCTTGAATTGTGGTGCTCTTGCACGATCGAGCGCTTGCGTATAAGCTACGCCGGATCTGGGAGGAGTATTTGTGTATCGTCGCGCGATCTATCCGGTTTTGCAGCGCTTCGACGCCGAGCACACGCATGAAACGGTGCTGCGGCTCTTGTCGGTTGTGGAGCGGCTGTCACCGGCCCAACAACTGCTCCGGCGGCTGGTCGCCTACAACGATCCGCGTCTCGACGTCGATCTGTGGGGCTTGCATTTTGCCAATCCGCTGGGCATTGCGGCGGGGCTAGACAAAAACGCGGTTGCTGTGCGAACCTGGGGCGCGCTCGGCTTCGGGCATGTCGAGGTTGGCACGGTCACGCCGCTGCCACAGCCCGGCAACCCGCGTCCACGCGTTTTTCGTTTGCCGGCTGACCGGGCGCTGATCAACCGGATGGGCTTTCCGGGCCAGGGCGCGGCGGCAGTCGGGCGGCGTCTGCGTCGATCGACGGGGAACCGTCCGATTGTGGGCGTCAACATTGGCGCGAACAAAACCAGCGTCGAGGCAGGCCGCGCGGTTGAAGATTACATCCAGGCGCTCACGCAGCTGTATGAGGACGCCGACTATCTGACGATCAATATTAGCTCGCCCAACACAGCGCGACTGCGCGAGCTCCAAGGCCGCGCGGCGCTAGAGTCGCTGGTGCAGCAGGTGGTGGCGCAGCGCGACCAGATGCCTGTGCGCAAGCCATTGCTGATCAAGATCGCGCCAGATCTCACGCCTGCCGATCTCGACGATATCAGCGCGGTCTGTCTAGCCAGTGGCGTGGACGGCATTATCGCCACCAACACCACGATCGATCGGCCCGTCTCACTGCGGGAAGCCGCCAAAACGGAGACTGGCGGTCTCAGCGGCGCTCCGCTCCGTGAGCGCTCTACCGACGTTATTCGCTATCTCTACGCAAGTACGCAGGGCCGGCTGCCGATCATCGGCGTGGGCGGCGTGTTCAGCGCTGACGACGCGTTCGCGAAGCTGGCGGCAGGCGCGGCGCTGGTGCAGGTGTACA
>JAFAYS010000003.1 GCA_019240175.1 Chloroflexota bacterium
GCTGGATCGCTCCCATCGCAGAGCCGATCCTGGCGCAGCAAATTGCCGCACCGTTTGAGTAGCCGAACCTCCTTTCCCGAAGCTACGTAGACCGGCTGAGCGCTGAGTGCTCAACAGCGCTCAACCTTCGCTCGATCAGCGCGCCGCTGCGATCGGGAGGTGCCTGGGGGACGGAACCGGAAGCGAACGCCAAAGATCCGATGCCTGCTGGATCGCAGATCGCGCGTGTATGCCGAGACGCTCGTGCAACCAGACGGCCAAATGCCGCATATAGTCGAACGATGGTAGGCGTAGCTTTTATGTGCAGGGATGGTTGAAGCAGGTAGCTGCTTCGGTCGCCGCTGCAATCCTTGGGGAGAAGGCCGCCCTGAGGCCGCCGACGATTGCAGTCGAGCGTAACATTTCGGTCATCCCTTGAGCAACGACGTAAACAAGATCGAGAGATGAGTAAATGTTAATATGTTCTTAACTTCTGGCTTATTCTAATCCATAGCGCAAAATTAGTCAATTTAAAGTTAAGAAGATGTCGAAAACACGATCGCGTCTCGTTCCTGGTGCTGATGGCGGAGATTCATGGATTGCAGTACACCACTTGATGCGGTACACTACTTGATATTAAAAAGTACTTTTCGCTAACATAAATAAGGTATCTGAAGCTATGGCTGATTTTGTACCAGAGGGCTCGATCGTGCGGACGATCTGGGGCAACGCCGACACGATTATGCTGGTTTTCGCCGGCTCGGCGGCGGAGTTCGCGCTCAATCGCGCCGTGGACTGGCTCTTCTTCACCGGCAATCTGCCGCGCGATCCGATCGGGCGGCTCTTCTCGACGGCACGTTTTGCGCAAGACATTGTGTTTGTGGACGAGGCAACCGCGCAGCAAACCTTCGATCGCATCACGGCGATTCACCAGGCCGTCGAGCACAAGCGCGGCACGACCATGCCCGACTGGGCCAATCGTGATGTGCTGTATATGCTGATGGATTACTCGTGGCGCGCCTACGAGCTGGTGCATCGTCCGCTCACATACGCCGAGCAGCAGGATAACTTCGAGGTGTTTCGGCGGGTTGGCCTGGGGCTGCACATTCCGGATCTCCCGGCCACCTACGAGGACTGGCTGATCGACCGGCAGCAACATCTTGAGCGCGATCTGGTGTATAGCCCGCACACCGCCGAGCTGTACGCGCAGTACCGGCGACATCTTGGCCCATGGCGCTACGACCTGCTGCTGCAAACGCAGGCGCTGCTGGTGCCTGCGCGTGTGCGCGACATGCTGAAGCTCGATCCGAGGCCACGGCTGGCTCGGACGCTGTGGATCTACCCGCTGATGCAGCGGCTGAGGCTGCGCTCACTCGTGCAGCGCGTCTTGATGCCGCCGCGCTATCTGAACGCTGTGCGCCAGCTCGATCGGCCAGTCGCCGCGTAGATGAAACCACGCGGCGACAAGGCAGACTTAGACCGTACGAGTTTGCTGGTCTGTGGGTGGTAAGGCCGCGCGCAGCTGATCCAGGATCAGCTCGTACGCCATCGGTCCTGGCGAACCGTGTGGCCGCGTGGCCTCCCCCGACCAGAGCGTGGAGCCGTGGAGATCGCGAATAACCAATGATCCATGAAAACCTTCGCCGTTATCTTCACCATGAGCCTCTAGCTCTGCATCTGCCAGCGATCGATCATGGGTAAACTCAAAGTGGCTCATTTGCTGCATTTCGCGAATCAATCTTCGCCCAAACTCCGGCTCGCCCAGCAAAGCGGCTACGTACAATGTATTGATTTCGGTTAATGCTTTGCTCATTACGACCCTCCTTAGAGTCGCTTGAAGCAAGATTAGTACCGTTCAATCACCGAAAACAGGCTGAAATTATCAACAAATCGTAGCATCTACCAGTAATTGGCAGTTTGAAACCTGGATCAGGCAGTACGCTAACTGGCACACTTCCACATCATGTGCGCCCCCCACTAAGGAGGAGTTATATGAAGCAAGCAGTGCCAATTGTGCTCGCCGTGATCGTACTCATTGGCCTTGCGGTTGTGATCCGAGGCAGCATGTATGTGCGTGAGGTGCGCCAACAAGAAGCCCAGATTCAGCAGGCGATCGAACATCTAGCACAGCCAGGATTTACCCTGGCTCGCCAACCCCGGCCTATTCCCACCAGCAAAATCTGGACGGCCTGGATCTTAGAGCCTTTTCCCAGAATCCGATCATTCTTCGAGATCATCTCGGGTGACCTGTACTGGCATCCGGGCCAGAAAGTTCTTATGGACGCAGTCTACCGCACCGACGCAGCGCCTGAAACGATTCGTGCGCGCTATCTCGAGCAGTTCCAGCCGATCCAAGATTCGCCCATGTTCGATGGAGGCTACGCGCTGTCTGTTCAGGTGGAGAATGTACACCTGCAGCTATCGATCGGCCCGCGTGATTTCATGCCTGATGGCGAAATCTACTATGCAAACCCCAACGGCTCGTTTGGCACACGGGCTAACGCTGTGGAGATCCTCGCTGGGATTCCATCGGCAGAAGAGCTTGAGCAGATCAAAGCCTATCCGATTCCCTGATTTCAAGCGAATAGGTTCTCGCGAACACATTCGCTAGATCTCGATCACCTCAGCCTGGCCGGCGGTTAGCTCGGTGAGCGCGGCGATAAAGGGCGGAATATCTTCCACGGCAAACGAGAGCGTCAGCGTGATCGATACCGCGAACTCTTCATCCTGGATCTCGCCAGTGTGCGCTGTGATCAAGCGTTTGACGAGCTCATAGCTGGTGTAGGGTATTGTGATCAGCAGCTGGCGCTTTTCGATCTTTTCGGCGCGCGGCAACACCTCCAGCACCGCGCGCACCGCGTCGCCGTACGCGCGCACCAGGCCGCCGGTGCCCAGCAGCGTACCACCGAAGTAGCGCGTCACCACAACCGCCGCGTCGCCCAGGCCGCTGCCGCGCAGCACCGCCAGCGCCGGACGTCCAGCCGTGCCGCCGGGCTCGCCGTCGTCGCTCATGCCGAGCGTAGTGGTCGCGCCGTAGCCGACGACATAGGCGAACACATTGTGCGTCGCATCGGCAAACTCGCCGCGCATGCGCCCGATAAAGGCTTTGGCCTCCTCGACACTCGGCGTGTAGGCGAGCGTCGCGATGAAGCGCGAGTTGGAGACGCGAATCTCGGTGCGGGTTTCGGCGGCGGGAATTGGATAGCGCTGTGCATCTGGCATTGGCAAATCTTTCTGCTGGCGATCGTCAATAGTGTACTACATGGCCTGAGTGATCATGTCGAGCTCGCCCGCATCGACAGAATCAGCGCGACGGTTGAGGTGGAAACGAAGTAGATGCATAATAACGAGTATGCCCTTACACATCCTTTCGCTCGATCATGCGCCGATCCATGAGCTGCCCTACCAGCACGCCGGGCCGAATGGCAGCATTGTTACAGCGCAGCTGCCGATCTTGATCGCCAAAGGTGCCGGGCTCCCACCGTCTATTGATGCGCTGGTCTGCACCTCCGACTTGCAGGGTGTGGAGCCCACCCGGATCGCGCAGTCCACGCCGCGACTGATCGGTGAGTGCCTCGCGGATGAGCTTGCTGTCCTGGTGTCGATCATGGACCTCCCACCCGCCGATCGGATTGGAATAATCCTGGCCGGCGATCTTTATGCTGCTTCAGAGGCGAATCAACGTGGTGTCAGCGGCGACGTACGATCGGTATGGGCGGCTTTCCGGCGGCAATTCCGCTGGGTAGCCGGCGTGCCTGGTAATCATGATCAGTTCGGCACCCCGGAAGAAGCTGCGACCTTCCAAAAGCATGAGCGTCACTATTACCTCGACGGCAGCACCTGTAACATCGATGCGCTGACGATTGCCGGCATTGGCGGCATTATTGGCAATCCCGAGAAGCCACTGCGTCGATCCCCCGAGCAGTATGCAAAAGACCTCAAGCGGATGCTCCATTCACAGCCAGATCTGCTCGTCGTTCACGAAAGTCCAGCGCTGCCTGAGCGGAATGGACAAGGGTCGCCACTTGTTCGGACGCTCATGGACACGTTCGGATGTCCACTCACCGTCTGCGGTCACTCACGCTGGCCTGAGCCCTTCGCCGAGCTACCGAACGGAACGCAAATACTCAACGTGGACTCGCGGGTGATCGTACTTATGCGCTAAATCCAACGCTGAGCGCACGTCGCAGAACACACTGACAATCGTGGCCGGTCTTTTGGAGTACACTTAGCACGATGAGCAGGCGCAGCGCGCCGGATCGACGAATGAGCTGAAAAAGGAGCACCAGATGCACACGCTGCCGGAACATGGATCGTGCTTTGTCTGCGGCTCGGCCAATCCGCACGGCATGGGCGTGACCTGGACCGCCGACGACCAAGGCCGAATGCATACAACTGTTACCCTCAACGAGGCGCAGCAAGGGCCGCCGGGCCATGTGCATGGCGGCGCATCGGCGGCGCTGCTCGACGAGGTGATGGGCATGGTCGTCTGGAACGCCGGCTATCGCGTCGCCTCGGTCAATCTCGAATGCGAGTATCGCAAGCCGCTGCCGCTGGGCGTGGAGCTGCATGTCACGGGCGAGATCGTCGAGCGCACCGGGCGAGCGATCCGAACGCGCGGCGTGATCGCGCTGCCCGACGGCACACAGGCCGTGATCGGACGCGGCATCTACGTGGAAGCGCCGCAGCTTTTTGGCGGCGTGGAGTCGCTGTGATGCATCTGCGGCGCGCCGACGTCAGCGACGAAGCAGCGCTGGCACAGATTCGGCGGGATGCGATTCTCACGCTGGCCGTGCTCACGCTATCGCCGGAGCAGGCCGCGCAGTGGGCCGCATCAGCCGCCGCCGATCGGATCGCGCGGGCGATTCGCGAGCATGAGGTCTGGGTCGCTGTGGCAGACGCCGCGGTTGGCTGGGTTGAGGTGGATCGCGACCGCGTGGCCGGGCTGTATATCGCGCCGGCCTACGCCAACCAGGGAGTCGGATCGGCCCTGCTCGCCCGCGCCGAAACCGCGATTCACAGCGGCGGCTACACAACGGCGCGACTTGAGTCAAGCCAGAACGCACTGGCATTCTACCTGCGCCGAAGCTATCGGCAATGCGGTTCGCCGGATGCTGAGGGAGCGTATCCGATGCGGAAAGATCTGACAACAGTTGAGCTGAGCGAAGCTGCGACGCAGCTACAGTACAAGGAGCAGTCATGACAAATCGGCCAATGGACGAGCTGCCGAACGTGCCGGAGTTTCCCGACGATCTTGACTGGATCAACACGTCGGGAGCGATCAAGATCGGCAATCTGCGCGGCAAGCTGGTGCTGCTTGACTTCTGGACCTACGGTTGAATCAACTGTGTGCATGTGCTGCCGCAGTTGCGGAAGCTCGAAGCCCAATTTCACGACGAGCTGGTCGTGATCGGCGTTCACTCCGGCAAATATCCTAACGAGCGGCGCACGCCGCATATCGAGCACGCGGCGCTACGGCTCGACGTGGAGCACCCAATCCTCAACGATCGCAAGTACCGCACCTGGCGCATGTACGGCATCTCGGCCTGGCCCACGCTGGTCCTGATCAACCCCGAGGGCCTTGTGCTGGGCGCAATGCCGGGCGAGACGACTGCCGAGCAGTGGGCACCGGTGCTGCAAGACTTGATCACGCAGTACGACGCGCAGGGATTGATCGATCGGCGTCCGCTGTCGTTCGCGCCACTCCAAACCAACGAGCCGCCCCGAGCGCTGCGCTATCCCGACAAGCTGCTGGCCGACGGCGATCGACTTTTCATCGCCGATACTGGACATCATCGCATTGTCGTCGCGCAGATTGTAGGCCAGGCATTGCAGGCAACTAAGATTATCGGCAGCGGCAAGCAAGGACGCGCCGACGGCGCGGCAACCGAGGCGACCTTCAATCATCCGCGCGGCCTGGCGCTGCACGGCGACACGCTGTATGTCGCGGATAGCGAGAATCACCTAATTCGCGCCGTGGATCTGGTTGCTGACACCGTTACAACCGTCGCGGGCACGGGCGAGCGCGGAGTCAGACCTTCGGCGAGTGGTCCCGGTACGCAAATCGGGCTGGCCTCGCCCTGGGATCTGACCATCCACGACAACAAGCCGATCATCGCGATGGCCGGTCTGCACCAGCTCTGGCAATTCGATCCCGCAAATGGCCACGTCGCACGGCTAGCCGGCACCGGCCACGAAACGATCGAAGATGGGCCGTTGCTCAGCGCGACTCTGGCCCAGCCCAGCGGCATCACCAGCGACGGCGACACGCTCTTCTTTGCCGACAGCGAGTCGCAGGCGATCCGCAGCGCGACAACCGGCACGGACGGCAGCATCACCACGATCGTCGGCACCGGGCTGTTCGACTTCGGCGACACGGACGGCATCGGCGACGGGGCGCTGCTACAGCATCCGCAGGCCGTCGTGGCCCACGCGGGCTTGCTTTACGTCGCCGACAGCTACAACCACAAGATCAAGATTGTCGATCCCGCAACGCGCGAGTGCCGTAGCTGGCTGGGCGCGCGACGCATTCCCGGCCATATCGACGGCGCGGCCAACGAGGCGGCCTTTTACGAGCCGGGCGGCCTCAGCGTGGGCGGCGACACGCTGTGGATCGCCGACACCAACAACCACGCGATTCGCGCCGCCGATCTGCAAACCGGCGAGGTGCGCACGGTTGCGATCGAAGGCTTGAGCCCGGTTTCGCACTAGTTGGGGATGTCTTGTACAATCGCATTTTCGGGAAAGGAGCAGGGCGGTTGCTGCCGCCAGAACCTATGAAAGCGATTCGTGTCAACGAGTACGGCGGTCCCGAAGCTTTGAGCTACGAGGACGTGCCGCTGCCGGAGCCAGGCGCTGGCGAGGCGCGCGTCAAGATCGCGGCTGCCGGCGTCAATTTCATCGACGTGTACCAGCGATCGGGCCAATACAAAGGCGCGCTACCCTTCACGCTCGGCAGTGAAGGCGCGGGCACGGTGGATGCGGTCGGCGCAGATGTGACCGAGCTTAAGGTCGGCGACCGCGTGGCGTTTGCGATGAATCCCGGTGCCTACGCCGAGTACGCGATCGTGCCGGCCTGGAAGCTGGTGCCGGTGCCTGAGGAGATCGCGCTGGAAACGGCGGCGGCGGTGATGCTGCAAGGCATGACGGCGCACTATCTCGCGCGCAGCACCTTCCCGATCGAGGTCGGGCAGCAGGTGCTGATCCACGCGGCAGCCGGCGGCGTCGGCCTGCTGCTGGTGCAGATCGCCAAGCAGCGCGGCGCATTCGTGATCGGCACGGTCTCGACCGAGGAAAAGGCCGAGCTGGCGCGCAAAGCCGGTGCCGACGAAATTATTCGCTACACCGAGCAGGATTTTGTCGCCGAGACGCGCCGCCTGACCGACGGCAAGGGCGTGCATGTAATCTATGACTCGGTCGGCAAAACAACCTTTGAGGGCAGCCTGAACAGCCTGCGGCCACGCGGCTACCTGGCGCTCTTCGGCCAATCCAGCGGCGCGGTGCCGCCCTTCGATCCGCAGATTCTCAACGCCAAAGGCTCGCTCTTTTTGACGCGGCCAACGCTGGCGCACTACGCGATGGATCGTGAGGAGCTGCTGTGGCGCGCCAACGAGCTGTTTAGCTGGATCGCGTCCGGCGATCTGGATGTCCGTGTCGATCGAACAGTGCCGCTGGCCGAAACTGCCAGGGCGCACCAGGCGCTGGAAGGCCGCGAGACGGCGGGCAAAGTGCTGCTGATTCCATAGGAGGCTTGATGAAACTCGATGTCGGACTGGCCGTCGAAGGCAAGCACCTCCCCAACATCGCCAGAACTGCGCAGGCCGCCGAAGCGCTCGGCTTTGCCGGCCTGTGGACCAGCGAGACCAAGCACGATGCGTTCTTGCCGCTGGTGCTTGCCGCCGAGCACACGCAGTCGATCCAGCTGGGCACCTCGGTCGCGATCGCGTTTTCGCGCTCACCAATGGTGATCGCCCAGACCGCCTGGGACCTGCAAGATTTTTCCGAAGGACGGCTGCTGCTGGGACTTGGCACGCAGGTCAAAGCGCATATCGAGCGGCGCTTCAGCATGCCCTGGGATGCGCCGGTGGCGCGGCTGCGCGAGTATATCCTGGCCCTGCGCGGAATCTGGCAAGCGTTCCAGACCAACGGCCCGCTCAATGTGCGCGGCGAGTTCTACTCGCACACGCTGATCACGCCCTTCTTCAACCCCGGCCCGATCACGCATCCCGAGATCCCAATCGCGATCGCCGGCGTGAACACCGGGCTGGCGCGGCTGGCGGGCGAGCAGTGCCAGGGCTTTCATGTGCATCCGTTTCACACGCCACAGTATGTGCGCGACGTGGTGCGTCCAGCGATCGCCGAGGGCGCGGAGCGCAGCGGGCGCAGCATCGCCGATGTAGAGCTAGCGACGAGCGTGTTTATTATCACGGGCCGTGATGCCGCCGCGATCGCCGAGCAGCGCGAGCGCATGCGCGCGCAGATCGCCTTTTACGCCTCGACGCCGACCTACCGCGTGGTGCTGGAAACCCACGGCTGGGGCGAGATCGGCGAGCAGCTGTCGCAGCTGGCGAAGCGACAGCGCTGGCCAGAGATGACGGCGCTGATCTCGGACGAGATGCTGCGCGCGCTGACAGTCGAGGCCGGTCCCAGCGAGATCGGCGCGGCGATGCGCGAGCGCTACACCGGGCTGATCGATCGCATCGCCTTCTATCTCCCGTTCGAGCCCGGCAGCGACGACGCTTTCTGGCGTGCTACGATCGATGAGATTCATCGGGCTTGAGCCAAATCAGCACGTGAAAGGAGCACTGGTTCCGAAGACCAGTGCTCCTTTTGTTAATTCCCTCGCAGGTTACAGCGATTGCGTCGCTTTTGGCTCCTTATTCAGTCGCGTTCCAGGCTACTTCGAGCGCTGCGGCAATCTGCTTCCCGAGGACATACCGCTCGACCACCGCTACGTGTCCTCGTCCAAAGAGTCCCACCACATACGCTTC
>JAFAYS010000417.1 GCA_019240175.1 Chloroflexota bacterium
AAAGATTGTATATTTACCAACGACTCAATTCATCGACCGGCAGGCGCGGTCCTCACAGCCGAGCCAGCCCACAATTTATAGCGTCGAGTCGTTGCGTAGCAGTGGTTGAAAGCTCGCCACTTCACCAATCTTCCTGCTGACAGCACACCTTTGTTGCTCGACACGCGAAGCGTCTCGCATCCTAACTCCACACTGCTGCGCAATCAGAGCCAGTTTATAGTGGGCACTACAGAACCATAACTGAATATTTGTCCTCGGAGACGTTGCGTTATGTTATCACCCGCCAATCGTCTTGGCCCGAAGTTGATTCTAACAACGCTGGTTTTTCTGCTTCTGCTTGCGATCGCGACAGCGCTACTTGTAACACAAGGCTTTCGCCAGACCCAAAACGACGCGACACGACGCAGCAGCGAAGGGCTGGAGGCGCAGGGACGCGACGCGCTGCTGAAGCTGACGCAAAACGAGGCCAGCCTTTCCACCAACCTGTTTCATCAAGCCGTGATCACCGCCAATCAGGCTGCGGACTACTTCGTGAGCATGGCCGAGCTTGGCGGCGGGGTGCAGTGGGACACCCAAAAAAATCTTTCGCGAGGATCAACCGGGATCATGCACGATCTGCGGCCTGAGCGCCGCAGCGACCTTTGGCTGCCGAACTACATCCCAACGATTAATCCAGGCTTGGAGCGCGGCATACGCGACTCGGCCAACCTCGATGCGCTGGTGCCGTCGCTGCTGGCGGAGAATCCGGATTTCGTCTCGATCTACCATATCAACGACTGGGGCATGACGCGCTACTATCCGCCCGTCAACATCTATGACGTCACACAGCCGGATATTTCCGTCGCCGATCTGCCCTTCTACCGCCCGGTCACCCCGGAGTACAACCCCGAGCGCAAAACCATCTGGACCGTTCCCTACATCGATCCTGCCGGCCAGGGCATGATGGTCTCGGCAGTTGCGCCAATCTATCAGGGCGACGAATTTCGCGGCATTCTCGGCGTCGATATTACACTTAAGCGGCTGATCGACCATCTGAACTCGATCAGGCCGGTGCAGAACGGCAGTGGCTACGCCTTTCTCGTCGATCAGAACGGACGCTTGATCGCCGCGCCACCTCGCGCGATCGGCGAGATGATGGGCCAGCCGCTCTCCGACTCGATGTCGATCACCGAAACCCTCGGCCTCGATCTCAAACAATCCGAGAACGGTGGCTTTCGCGGCGTGCTCAAATCAATGCAGCGCGGCGACGAAGGCATTAACAGCATCGTGATCGGCGGGCGGCCCAGCTTTATTTCCTACGCGCCACTGCCGAGCATCGGCTGGAGCCTGGGCATCGTGTCGCCCGTGAGCGAAGTGATCGCCGAGTCAACCAAGGTCGAGGCCGCGATCCGCGTCGGCACCGACGAGACCGTGCAGATCACGCTGCTGACCATGGTGCTCTTCTTCTCGCTCGCCGTGCTCGGCTCGATTTTCATCAGCCGGCGCATGACCCAGCCGATCGCGGCGCTGGTGGCCGGCACGCGCGCGGTCGCCGCCGGCAATCTCGACGTGACGATCCCGGTGCGCTCCCGCGATGAGCTCGGCATGCTGGCTCAATCGTTCAACCAGATGACCGCTGAGCTGGCCACGCATCGACGGCAGATGGAGACCTGGAGCCAGACGCTTGAGCAGACCGTTCGCGAGCGCACCGCCGATCTCGCGACGGCGATGCAGGAGGCGCAGGAGGCACGCGCCACCGCCGAGCAGGCCAACGAGCTGAAAACCCAATTCCTGGCCAATATGTCGCATGAGCTGCGCACGCCGCTCAACTCGATCATCAACTTCACGCGCATCTTGATGGTCGGGATGCGCGGCCCGGTCACAGAGAGCCAGGCCGACTACCTCAATCGTGTGCGCAGCAGCGGCGAGCATTTGCTGGGCCTGATCAACGATATTCTGGACCTGTCGAAGATCGAGGCCGGCAAGATGGAGCTGTTCAAAGAGCCGATCAGCATCGGCGATGTCGTCAACAGCGTGATGTCGAGCGCGGCAGGGCTGACCAAGGGCAAGCCGATCGAGCTCCGCCACGAGGTCGAGCCCGACCTGCCCACGATCGAGGTTGACCGCACGCGAATCAGGCAAGTGC
The DNA here is from genome assembly GCA_019240175.1 of Chloroflexota bacterium. Classification (GTDB taxonomy): domain Bacteria; phylum Chloroflexota; class Chloroflexia; order Chloroflexales; family Kallotenuaceae; genus LB3-1. The sequence continues at coordinate 2,126 of JAFAYS010000417.1, forward strand.
TGCTGAACCTGCTTTCCAACGCCGCCAAATTCACCGACGAAGGCGAGATCAGCGTGCGAGTCAAGCAGCACAACGGCCAGCTGCTGATCAGCGTCCACGACACCGGCATCGGCATTGCGCCCGAGCATCTGGCGCTGATCTTCGAAGAGTTCCGGCAGGTCGAGGGCGACAGCAACCGGCGCTACGAGGGCACCGGCCTGGGACTGGCGATCTGTCGTCGCCTGATCGAGCTGCACGGCGGGCGCATCTGGGTTGAAAGTCAGATGGACGTGGGCTCAAGCTTCTTCTTCACGCTGCCGTTCCAGTATGTGCCCGAGCAGCTGCCAATGCCGACCGCGCCGGTCGCGCTCACGCATCTGCGCGGTGCCAAAATCCTGGTAATCGACGACGATCCGGCGGCGATCGAGATCGTGATGACTTATCTGAGCCGCGACGGCCACACGATCAGCGGTGTGTCCGACAGCCGTCGCGCGCTTGAAGAAGCGCGCCGCCTCAAGCCCGACGCGATCATTCTGGATGTGCTGATGCCGCACAAAGATGGCTGGGAGGTGCTGGGCGCGCTCAAAGCCGATCCCGAGCTGAAGCAGGTGCCGGTAGTGCTCTACTCGATCATGGAGGAGCAGAAGCTTGGCTTCTACCTGGGCGCCAACGCGTATCTCACCAAGCCGATCGACGAAGAGCAACTGCGCAGCACGGTCGCCCAGCTGGTCAGCCACGACTCGACGATCCTGGCGATCGACGACGATCCCGACGCGCTGGAGATCATCACCACGCAGCTTAAGCTGCTGGGCCGGCATACCGTGCTGACGGCCAGCGGTGGCCGAGCAGCGCTGGAACTGATCGCCGAGCGGCAGCCCGACCTGATTATTCTCGACCTCATGATGCCCGAG
>JAFAYS010000433.1 GCA_019240175.1 Chloroflexota bacterium
ATCAGACAATGCAGATCGGCCTGACCCGCTGGGCGATCGGCGGTGTTGTCATGATCGCCGCAGCGATCCTGTTCTCGCTGGTCGCCGCCTGGCGCATCTCAAAAAGCATCTATGTGCCGATCAAAAAGCTGCACGATGTCACCACTACCATCGCCGGCCACGACCTTGAAGTGCTGGTCACGGCGGAGAACGCGGACGAGATCACTGAGCTTGGCATGAGCTTTAACATCATGGTGGGCAAGATCAAGGAGCTGCTGGCGGCCAAGCTCGAAGAGCACGAGAACCTGAAAAAGGCCGAGCTACGCGTGCTGCAAGCGCAGATCAACCCGCATTTCCTTTACAATACCCTGGATGCGATTATCTGGATGGCCGAGGCCAAGCGCAGCGATCAAGTTGTCGAGCTGGTGCGTGTGCTGTCGCGCTTCTTTCGGATCACGTTGAGCAAAGGCAAAGACTGGATCACCATTCGCGACGAGGTTGAGCACATCGAAAGCTATCTGGCGATTCAGAAGATGCGCTACCGCGATATCCTGGACTACCGGATCGACATGCCCAACGATTTGTGTGACGGACAGATGCTCAAGCTGACACTTCAGCCGCTGGTCGAGAATGCGTTGTACCACGGGATCAAGAATAAGCGTAATGGCGGGATGATTGTTGTACGTGGACGGCGGCTCGACGGTAATCTGCTCCAGATCCAGATTGAGGACAACGGCATCGGCATGATGCAGGAGCAGCTGGCGCAGACGCGGGCACTCCTCAACACGCCCTTTGACAATGCGGTCATCGGCGAAAACGGCTATGGTATCAACAACGTCAATCAGCGGATCAAGCTCTACTATGGCCAACAGTACGGTCTCGCGATCGAGAGCAAGTATCGGCACGGCACCTGTGTGTCGCTGGTGATCCCGCTTCAGCAGAGCGTGACGCCTGCCGCAACGTTGGCCCTGGCTACTCCTTGAAGCATGCCGCCACAGCGTGTACCCGCGCACCGATCACAAAAATTCTGACCGCACCTCAAAAGAACATACACCGCTAGCTCCACAGATCGTAAAAAAGCTGATACTTTCCACAAGAAACAGCATTGTCGTATCTGACGCGCCGCTATAATCTAATCAATACGGACAATGCGCGCTAGGGAGTCGACCACATACTCGCACCTCCCTCGTCCGGACCGCCGAAGGAGGCGTCGCTTGATGACTATTGCTGCTCTATGTCGTTGCTCCATCGTGCTGATCGTGCTTTGCATGTTGTCGGCGTGTGGGAGTTTCGCACCTAGCGCGGCCAGATCGGCGACGACTCAACCCACTGGCTCCACCAAAACGTACGGGGATCTGGTGGTGGGATTTGCTCAGATTGGGGCGGAAAGCGAGTGGCGCACAGCCAATACGCGCTCGCTGCAGGAGACGGCGAACCGTTTAGGTGTCGAACTAAAATTCGCCGATGGACAGCAGCAGCAAGAAAAGCAGATTCAGGCGATCCGCTCATTCATCGCGCAGCGTGTCGATGTGATCGGCATTTCGCCAGTCGTCGAAACCGGCTGGGACGCTGTTTTCACCGAAGTGCAGCAAGCCGGCATCCCGCTGATCCTGCTCGATCGCCACGCCAGCGTTCCCGATAGTCTCTTCAGCGCGTTCATCGGCTCGGATTTTGTTCAACAGGGCCGCTACGCCTGCCAGGAGATGGTGAAGCTGCTCAACAGCCAGGGCAACATTGTTGTGCTTGAGGGTACCATCGGCTCCGCGCCGACGATCGACCGCCGAGCCGGCTTCGACGAATGTTTGCGGGACTACCCGCAGATCCATGTGCTTGACCGGCAATCTGGCGACTTTATCCGTGCTCGCGGCAAAGAAGTGATGAAAGCGTTGCTCGCCACGCACGGCACCCGGATCGATGCGCTGTTTGCCCAGAACGACGATATGGCGCTGGGAGCGATCGAGGCGATCGAGGAATACGGCAGCAAGCCCGGCGTAGATATCAAAATTGTCTCGATCGATGCCGTGCGCTCGGCCTTTGAGGCCATGATCGCAGGCAAGCTCAATGCGACCATCGAGTGCGATCCGCTGCTGGGGCCGCCCTTCTTCGACACGGCGCTCAAGCTGGTGAACAACCAGCCGATCCACAAATGGGTTAAATCGGCAGACAACATCTACCGCCAGGACACGGCCTCACAGGAGCTGCCCAAGCGGCAATACTAGCTCGTTCCATCCCCCCTATTTGAAATTCCTCGCGCAACGATTCGAATAGCGCGGCTAGCTCTGCGCTGCCTGGTTTGGTTGTGCCCAACGATCGAAAACCCAAGGAGGTGTACATGCCTGAGTGAGGTACGGGTGATCGGGCAAACAAGCGGCACTGGTAGAAATTACGGAATCACCGACAAGGAGTAGGCCAATGAAAGCCCCACGTGTATCATCGACGATCGTGATTGCAGCGCTGTTAATCTCCATACTGGCAAGCTGTGGACAGGCACCAGCGACGACAACTCCCGACGCAGGGGCATCGCAGCCCGCAGCCGCCGCGAACACCGGAACAAAAACCTATAAAGACATGACCTTATGCTACCCGCAGCTCGGTGCCGAAAGCGACTGGCGCACGGCCAATACCGCCTCGATCAAAGAAACGGCGGCATCGCTCGGCATCAAGCAGCTGGTGTTCTCAGACGCGCAGCAGAAACAGGAGAATCAGATCTCCGCCATCCGCGCCTGCATTCAGCAGGGTGTAGATGTGATTGCGCTGCCACCGGTGGTCGAGGACGGTTGGGATGCGGTTCTGACCGAGGCTAAAAACGCCAATATTCCCGTGATCGTGGTCGACCGCAGCGTGAGCGCCGACCCATCGCTGTATGCGTCGTACATTGGCTCGGATATGGCGCTTGAGGGCGAGCGGGCTGCCGCTGAATTTAACAAGCTGCTGCCCAACGGCGGCGCAATTCTTGAGCTATCGGGGACCACCGGCTCAGGTGCTGCGGTCGGACGCGCCGAGGGCCTCCGCAACAAGCTCAACGCCAACATTAAGATCCTCGACTCGCAGACGGGCAACTTTACCCGCGCCGAGGCCGTGCCGGTGATGCAGGCTTTCTTGAAGAAGTACAAGCCTGGTACCGATTTTCAGGGCGTGTTCATCCACAACGACGATATGGGTATTGGCGCGATCGAAGCGCTCAAGGCGGCAGGTGTCAAGCCCGGCGATCTGAAAATCGTATCGGTGGACGGTACCCGTGGCGGCTTCCAGGCGATGGTCGACGGGTGGTTCCAGGCCGACGTCGAGTGTAATCCGCTGCTTGGCCCGCAGGTCTTCGAGATGGCGCTCAAGCTGATGAACGGCCAGCCGGTTGATCGCAAGGTCCTGACCAACGAAACGGTCTACTATCCGGATCAGGCCAAGGAACTGTTGCCGACACGCACGTACTAGGCAAGTCCGTTCCAGGGATGCGAAGCGGCCCGTCTCGCCGCTTCGCTCCGCGCCACGGGCGGCAAATCACCAGCAGCTCCAGGCAATCGCCGCGACTCACAGGAAAGGCACGGCTGCGCTATGACCGACGCTCATACTTTGATCGCCATGCACGGCATTACCAGGTCGTTTCCTGGCGTCCGTGCGCTTGAAGGCGTTGATTTCGCCCTCCGCAAAGGCGAGATCCATGCGCTCATGGGCGAGAACGGTGCCGGCAAGTCCACGTTGATGAAAATCCTCACCGGCGCAGACCAGCCGGATCATGGCGTGATTGAGCTTGAAGGCACTCCCGTACAGGTTCGATCTCCGCAGCACGCCCAAATGCTCGGCATCAGCACGGTGTATCAAGAGATCAACCTGTGCACCAATATTTCGGTCGCCGAAAATATCTTGCTGGGCCATGAGCCGCGGCGCTTCGGTGGTATCGATTGGAAAAAGATGAATGCACGGGCGCGGGCCGCGCTTGCCCGCTTCGG